>NZ_JAMYLP010000006.1:0-130238 GCF_040318085.1 Mesorhizobium sp. M1322 | reverse complement strand
TGATCTCGTTGCCGATGGTCTTTTCCATGTCAGGGATCATCGCTGCGAGCGTGTGGCCGTCATAGGGATTGCCGGGCAGCGCTTTTGCATGCAGGGCGAACTGACTGCCCTTTGAACGCTTCAGCGTGGTGGCCACCGACACCTTCACCCCGAACTCGTAGGGCGCATGCGCCTTGCCCTTACCGATGCATTCCACCTCGTGCGCATGCAGGCTGTAGATTTTGCGGCCGCGCTGGCGCTGACGCTGCTCGAGAACGGTGGAGGCCTGGTAGAGCGACCATTTGAAGAGCGCGTCCAGTTCCGCATCGCCGGCGATCTGGCGGGAGATGTCGCGGACGGTCCGGCCGAGATAGGTCTTGAGCCTGCGCAGCGCCTTGTTGGCCCGCTTGAACTGCTTGGCGTGCGCATAGCGCTGGTGCTTGATCAGCGCCAGCTTGCCGACCCGCACATAGGTCTGGCGCAGGTCGAGCCGCGTCTTCTTCGCCAGCCGCACCAGCCGTTCGCGGGCCCGGTGGATGAGCTTGGCGTCGGTCGGGAACATCACGTTCTTCGGCTGCACGGTCGTGTCCACGATCACTTGGCGCGTGTCGGTCGGCTTCATCGCCCCGGTCTTGACCGCAATGCTGAGGCTTTCCTGCAAAAGCGCGACGATCCGCTCCTCGCCCATGCGGCTGCGCCAGCGCGTCATCGACGAGCGGTCGAAGGGCAGTGCGTGGCGGAAGAACTCCTCGCCGCACAGATACTGGAAGTAGGGGTTTTCCACCCAGCGCTCGCACAGCACCTCGTCTGACAGGTTGAAGGTGTGCTTGAGGATCGCCAGCCCCGCCATCAGCCGGGTCGGCAGCGGCGGCATGCCGGGACCGTCCGAATAGACCGCACCGAAACGCTCCTCCAGCACCGGCCAGTCGATCGCCTGCGCCAGGCGCACCAGCTCGTGCTTCATGTTGATGATCTGATCGAGCCTGGAGCGGAAAAGATCCTGCTCTCCCGTCTCGCGCTTCTCGCGTGGCCTGCCCATCGCCTGGCTCCCGATTCACTGCGATGAAAGCAGTGAATCACGCTTCGCCAGGCGGCGAAATCGCAAACTGGAATTGCAAGAAAACTATCCACAAACTGGCCGTTACCTGCAATACGGAAGCCTTAAAAGGAGACTATTCCTATGCGATATCAGCGGCTTCCGTATTCTTCACGGCCGACAAATTATTGATATTGAACGACAATGGTGGGCCCGGAGGGCGTATTCAAACTATTGATTTCATTGCTTTTTTCGTGGGCCTGAATCGCAAGTCTTCCCGTATTGTCTCGTATGGTTCCGCCACCGCCATACGCTTGAAATTGGTGACACCAATGCCTTTTTCGCGGGCGGAGCAGTCATTCGATGTTGTGATCGAACGGCTACTTGGCTTGATTCGGCGGTGAGCTCAACCGGTGAACGCAAGCAGACTATACGCCTGATATTTCGGTGTCTGCTTAGAGTGCCGAACCGAAATTCCGGCAACCGCCTTCTATGACAGAACTGCGGACAGTCGTTCTGACCTCTGCTTGGTAGCAACTAGCTCAACTCATGTTAACAACGTCGATCCGCTGGCCTGGCTGGCCGACGTGCTCGCACGCATCGCCGGCATTCCGCACAGCCGCCTGCACGAACTGCTGCCGTGGGAAAGGAGAAGCCCAGCCTCGCATGCGCGGCGCTGCCGATGACAGGTTAGGTCACGCCCAGTGCCGCCACAAGCTTTTCGCGCAGTGCTACGGCCGCGGCGGTCAGGTTGTCGCTTCCGATTATATGCGCGCACGCAGACCAAAGGGCAGCAACGTGCATCGCCTGCATGCGCAGCTCGCCGCTCCGAAGGCGCAGCATTACCTCCGGCAACTCAGCGAGCACGACCTCTATGTCTTCGGAGGCGTCGAGCAATCGGTCTCCGCCTAGCACGACGTCCAGCGCGAGGTATGAGATCACGAGGTTGTTCTGGTTCGCCGGGTTTGGATATGAGACGAGGAGTCTCTTGAGCTCACCGGCACTGTACCCCGTCTCCTCGCACAACTCGCGGCGGGCGGCTGATTCAGCTGGGTCGGTCTCTCCCGCGGCATCGCTAGGCTCCACGGTGCCGCTCACCAGCCCGGTGACAACCTCCCGTCTCCCGTGCCGATACTCTCTCACGAGGACCAGCTGAAGGGTTTCGCGAGCCAACGCGACCACGTTAACCCAGTCGGGATATTCGATCACATGGTACGGGCTCACTTGAACGCCGCGGGGCGTGAGGCAGTGATCACTGCGGATGCGTAGCCACCGATCCTCATAAGTGACCGAGCTGGTGACAACCTGCCACGGCAGTATGGTGTCTAGCATCTTGCGAGTCATATTTCAGGCCCCGTAAACGGACAAATCATCCGGATACTACGCGAAAGGTAGCTGTCTTGGTGAGGACAGCGGCCTAATGCGGTCTTACGCCATTTTGAGTAGCACGATCGAGACGTTTTCGATGATTTTCACGGACGGCTTCGATGCCTTGCATGGTGAAGGCGAGACTCGGCGCCACCTCGAGTAAGGCGGCCTCCACCGGATGCGTACTTTCAGGTTGCTCCATCGGAACATAGTGCTCGCTATCAGGCACGATGATCAGCCGTTCGTTTCGCGCCGATTTCGCTTGCGTTACTGTGGTCGCCAGACCGGGGGCAACGCTCCTCGCAGTGAGTCTTGGCCGGTTCTGCGGGACGAAAGCGCGTCAGAGAAGCAGCCGCTGGTCCGTTGTCGGCAAAATGCGGATCATATCCGCAGTAGGATGGAGCTGCCTGGCCGGCGTGTCTATCTTCTGAGGCTGGCCTGTGCTGGCGGCGCGCTCGATGGCAAGCAGGGCGCGGACGTCGGCAAGTCCCTCTCCCCCATCTGGTTCAGGCGGTTGTGCATTCAGGATGCAGTCGGAGAAATACGCCGTCTGTCCGGCGAAATGGTCTGTCTGCGGGAACGTCTTTTCGGTACTGGTGTCGCTCTGCCGAAGCTTCATTCGCACGGCAGTCTCAAAACGGAAGCCCGGGTCGGCCGTTACGCTCCCCTTCGTTCCGGCCACGTGGTAAAAGTCCGAATTATCCGCGCCGAAGCTGGCTATGAACTGCGCAAGCCGGCCCTCGGGGAAGCGCAGCGTCACGGCAATGCTCTCCTCGACCTCCCCGACGACGGCGCTGCCGTTGCCGAAGCTCTTTACAGCGACTGCCTCGATCGGCTCGGCCGCAAAGATATGACGCGCGGCATTCAGGCAGTAGACGCCGATGTCCTGCAAGGGACCGCCCCAATAGCCGGCCTTGAGGCGGTGATTGTCAGGCGATGCTACGAAGGAGAAGACCGCGGCAAAAATGCGGGGATCGCCGATCTCGCCGCTGCGGATGCGCTCCAGCACCTCGACAGTACCGGGCTCGTTGTGCAGCCGATACGCGGTCATCAGGTAGGCGCCGCTCTCATTGGCGGCGGCGATCATCGCCTCACATTCTGCCTCGGTCGTGGCCAGCGGCTTCTCAACGAGCGCGTGCTTGCCGGCTCTCAGGGCTCGGATCGCATAGTCGGCATGCAAGGAGTTCGGCAATGCCACGTAGACCGCATCGGCGACGTCCGATGCGAGCATCTGGTCGTACTGCTCGTAGCTGAAGACATGTTCCACGCCGTGGAATTCGGCGAGCTTCGCGGCATTTTTGGCCGAGCCGCTGACGATCGCAGTGATCGTCGAGTTTCCGGTCTGGGACACACCGGGCATGAAGGCTTCCTGTGCAATCCAGCCCGCGCCCACAACGGCGTATCGTATCTTTCTCAATTGGTCCTCCCGAATGGGATCACTCGCGGAACTCGTCTTCAAATTGCCATGCCGTGACCAACGGAATCCTCTCTGAGGCCCTGATGGCAGCGGTCGATTTTGAGCCAGTCACGACACGGATTTGTTGTCGCTGTCAGGCGCAAAGGCGGGCGAGAGTCTCCTCTCGCCCGCCGCAGCGTTGCGCGCCTCGCCGACTTTGCGATGCAGGGGTCGGCGGGTTCGGGCGTGCAGACGTCGAGGCCGGTGTAGGTCGGGTCGGCCGGCGCCGGCTTGCCGTCCTTCATGTCCTTCAGCGCCAGCATGGTCTTGTAGCCCATTTCGAACGGCCGCTGTCCGACCTGACCGAGCGACAGGCCTTCCTTCATCTGGTCCATCTGCACCGGCAGCGTGTCGGCGACGACCAGCGCCAGCTCCTTCTTGGCGATCTTATCCTTGTGCGGCTCGACCGCAGCGCGATTGGCATCCGGTACGAATTGCGGAAAGCCGCCTGTTGGGACAAAGGCGTCGAGGTTTGGCGTCTTCGCCATGAAGTCCTGGAACTGCTGAACCGACAGAGGGAAGTCGTCGTTGGTGTAGAGCGGGCAGCCCGGTGCTTCCGTCCAGCCGTTCTGGCCGGTCAGGGCATCACCCGGCGAGGCGGCCGACTCCTTGCCGGCCAGCGTATCGCGTATACCCTTCATGCGCTCGTTGTGGTTGGCCGCCGCAGCTCCGCCCGACTGGATGCAGATGGTGCCGCCATTCGGCTTGATGCCCTGCACGATCTTGGCCAGGTTGACGCCGATCTCGTAATTGTGCGTGCCGACATAGGCGGCACGCAGGTCCTTGTTCTCCGGCAGTACGTCCGAGTCCCACGTAAGCACGGGAATGCCGGCTTCCTTGGCGGCCTCAAGCGCGACCGCCATTGCCGCGGCATTGGACGGGGCCACGGCGATGCCGTCGACCTTCTTGGCCACCAGGTCCTGCACGATCTGCACCTGCTCCTCGCCGCCGCCATGCTCGCCGGGGCCGATATACATGCATTCAAAGGCGCCGTTGGCTTCCGCTTCCGCCTTCTTGCAGCCGTCGCGGGCTTGGTCGAAGAAGGGATTGTTCATGTTTTTCGGCACAAGCGCGAAAGTGTATTTCTCCTGGGCGTAGGCCTGCCCTGCCATCAGCGCTGAAAACGCCACGGCCGTCGTCAGAATGTATCTTTTCACCTGTTCCTCCACTTTGTTTTGACGTCCACTGTTCCCGACGGCTTGCGGCCGCCAGATATCTAGCCGCGTTTCCAGGCAAACATGCTTGCCAGCATCTCCATCAGGGACTTTCCGCTGGTCTGCATGCCTAGGAGCACGGCGAGAATGATGAAGGCGCCGACGAACGCGCCCTGCCAATTGGAATCGATTCCGGCCATCAGCAGTGCGTTGCGGATGACTTCCAGGAATGCCGAGCCGATCACCGCGCCGAACGCGGTGCCGTAGCCGCCCATCAGGTTCGCACCGCCGATTACGGTGCCAGCAATGACGCGGAGTTCGTAACCGGTGCCCATCGCGTTGATGGCCGAGCCGCTGTAGCCCAGCAACAGCAGCGATGCGATCGAGGCGGTGAACGCCGAAAACACGTAGGCCTGAAACTTGACCCTATCGACCGGCACGCCGGTCAGGCGCGCGGCGTGTTCATTGCCGCCGATCGCAAAGAGGTGACGGGCCCACGCGGTGAAGATGAAGACGAAGCCGACGATGAGCGCAAGGATCACCATCACCCAGAAATGCGAGGACAGTTCCGGGATCCAATGCGGCACCCAGCCGTCCGGCGTGTGCCGCGGCCATTTGGCCTGGCCGATTGCCTTGACGATCGGCGCATCGGGTCCGAACTGGTAGAGCATCTGGTTGCCGGACAGCACGACCGCCGCCGAGCGCGCGATCGACAGCATTCCTAGCGTCACGACAAAGGACGGCATGCCGATATAGGCGACGAAGAAACCGTTGAAGGCTCCACAGGCCATGCCCGCGAGCAGACCGGCGCCAAACGCGACGTACCAAGGCTGGTGCCAAGTGAGCAGCAGGCCGGCGACGATGGCGACCAGCCCCATCACGGAGCCGACCGAGAGATCGATGCCGCCGGTGATCAGCACCACCGTCATACCCAGCCCCATAATGGCGATAGGCGCAAAATTGCGGGTAATATTGGTGGTGTTGTCGACCGTGCCGAAGCTGGGCTCCAGCCACGTCATAAACACCACCAACACGAAGAGCGCGATTCCGACCCAGAAGGCTTGGCTGGCGACCATCTTCTGGAAAGCGGTCTGCTCTCTTATTCCGACCACATCGCCGATCGACGCATGGCCTTCCTTCAGCGTGTCAGTCTGGCTATGCGTCACGGATCGCTCCCGTAATCAGGCCGGTGATTTCCTCCGGCGATGTATTCTCCGTCGCCTTGTCGGCCACTTTCGAGCCGCGTCTCAGCACAATGATGCGGTCGCAGACCGCGAACACATCGGGCATGCGATGGCTGATCAGCATCACCGACACACTTTGCGACTTGAGCCGCCGGATCAGCTCCAGCACCTCGGCTACCTGGCGGACCGAAATCGCCGCGGTCGGCTCATCCATCAACACCAGCTTGGCGTTGGAGAGCCGGGTGCGAGCAATGGCGACCGCCTGGCGCTGGCCGCCCGACATTTTTTTGACCAGATCGCGCGGCCGCGTCTCCGACTTCAGCTCCGCGAACAGTTTTGCCGAACGGTTGATCATAGCCTGCTTGTCGAGCACGCGGAACGGCCAAAACCCCTTCTTCATCTCGCGGCCGAGAAAGACATTTTGGGCGGCCGTCAGATTGTCGGCCAAGGCCAGATCCTGGTAGACGACCTCGATCCCCTCGCCCCGTGCCTCGATCGGCTTGTGGAAATGGCAGACCTTGCCGTCGACCGCTATCTCGCCGTCGGAGGGTGGGAAATTCCCCGCAATCAGCTTCACCATGGTCGACTTGCCGGCGCCGTTGTCGCCCATCAGGCCAACCACCTCGCCGGCAGCAACCGTGAAGCTGACATCCGACACGGCGCGGATCGCACCGAAGTTCTTCGAGACGCTTCGCACGTCGAGTACAGACATGCTCTCCTCCCTATGCACCATTGGCTTGAGCACTCAGCCGACGTGCTTCTCTCTTGCTGCAATCTCTATTGCAAAATATGCAAACTTGCAACGTTTATTTCAGTCGCATCGAAGGCGGCGACCAATTTCTGCCTTGCATCAGACTGTCCGCAGCCATTTGCTCTCCCGGGCCGAGGCTTGTATTGCCTCCACCAGTTCCTGAATGCGTTGGCCGGCCTGGAAGCCGAAAGGCTCGTCTTGCTTCCCGGCGATCGCATCGACGAACCGCGCCACCTCGATAGCCTTCAGATCGTTGAAGCCGAGCTGGTGGCCCGGTGCGACGCAGAACAGTCCATAGGGATCGTGATCGGGACCGGCCTCGATGCGCCGAAAGCCACGCCGGCCGCCGGGATCGGCCGTGCTGTAGAAACGCAGCTCATTGAAGCGCTCCTGGCTGAAGACGAGCGCGCCCTTGGTGCCGTAGACCTCGAAGTCGTGCTGCATCTTGCGACCTGTGGCGACCCAGCTCGCTTCGATGCTGCCTGACGCGCCGCTGGCGAAGCGAAGAAACGCGCGGCCGATATCGTCTACCTCGACGGTCCGGCGCCCGCCTCTGCTGTCTGGACGGCTCGCTATGACGGTGACGGAATCGCCTAGTACCTGTTCCACCGAGCCAAGCAGAAACTCCGCCGTGGCCAGAGCATGGCTGCCCAGATCCGCCAATGCGCCACCGCCGACAGGATCGTGCCGGAAGGTAAACGGGCATTCCGCATCCGCCATGTAGTCCTCGGCGTGAATGCCGCGATAGCTGCGGATCTCGCCCAACTCGCCTTCATGGATCATATCTCGCGCCAGCGCGAACATCGGATTGCACAGATAGTTGAAACCGACCTGCGTCTTGACGCCGGCCGCTTCCGCCGCCTCGGCCATTTGCCGGGCATCCGCCGCCAGCGGCGCCAAAGGCTTTTCGCAATAGACGTGCTTGCCAGCGGCGATTGCCGCGAGCGCCATCTCCTTGTGGAAGGCATTCGGCGCCGTGATGTCGATCATGTCGATCTCCCGGTCCTCGACCAGACGCCTCCAGTCCCCGCTCGCCCGCGCGAAACCCAAGGCCTGCGCCGCCTGCGCGGCGAGCTCTTCGGTCCTGTCCGCGACGGTGTGAAGAACCAGCTCGTAGGGCAGATCAAATACACGCTGCGCTGCGGCGAAGCCGAACACATGGGTCTTGCCCATGAAGCCGGTGCCGATCAGGCCGATTCTGAGTGTAGGTCTTTCACCGGCCATTCAACTCGGCTCCGTTCACCACCAGTGCCGAGTCAATCCGCCCGGCGAAAAAATCGAGCACGTTCTGCACCGACGAGATTGCCATGCGCTCGCCGCACTCGGCGGTGAGCCCAGCAATGTGCGGCGTCAAAATCACTTGGTCGAAGGCGAAGAGCGGATGGTCTGCGGCAGGCGGCTCATCGTCGAAGACGTCGATACCGGCCGCCGCGATGCGCCCCTCCCGGAGCGCCGCAATCAGCGCCGCCTCGTCGACGACGCCGCCTCGCGCCGTGTTGACGAGAACAGCAGTCGGCTTCATCGCCGAGAGTTCCACGGGGCCGATCACCGGGCACTGGGCCTTGGGTACGTTGACGGAGATCGCATCAGCCCAGGCGAGACCCGCTTGCAAGTCGCGCACCAGCGCGACCGGCCCCTCCGGCCAGCCTTGCCTCTCAAGGAATGGATCATAGGCGCGCACGTCCATGCCGAATGCCGCCGCCATGCGCGCCAAGTGGCGCCCGATCCGGCCGAACCCGAGGATCAGCAGTCGCTTGCCCGCGACTTCGCTTGCCTCCAGCCGGTTGCGCCAACCCCATTCGTTGTCGCGGACCGAACGATCGGCGCGGATCAGCCGCTTGGTTGCCGCCAAAAGAAGCATCATGGCGTGCTCGGCCACCGACACCGTGTTCACATCGCCGACGATCGCGAGAGCGATCCCGCGCCGATTGAGGGAGGGCAGATCCACAGCGTCGTAGCCGACGCCATGGCGCGAGACGATCTTCAACCTCTCGGCGCGTGCGACGGTCGGAGCCGACAAGGGCTGGGTGCGAATGACGAGGCCATCGGCCTTGCCGATCAGGGGTGCATAGCTTGGTTCGGAGACATCTTCGACATATTCGTAGGTGACGCCGGGCGATGCATCGAGAAGTTCGATGCCGCTCGGATGAAGCTTTCCGGCTACCAGCACGTGGGGCATCAATAGCCTCCCTTGCCGGCTGCGGCCGGGACGGCTTTCGCACCCGTCAACTCGCGAAAGCGGGCAACGCTCGCCTGAGCCGCCGCAGCGAGCAGGCGGGAGTCGCCCGAGACCGTCGTCATGTCGAAGCCCCATTCGACGGCGCGTGCGGCGTAGTCGGCCGTGCCGCAATGCAGTGCGGCGCGCTTGCCGTGTTTCTTGCAGGCAGCGACGATCGTTTGCAGCGCCTCGATCATTTCCGGTTCCTCGCGGTCGAAGGCTGGTGCGAGGCGTCCCTGGTGCAAGCTGAACGTCAGGTCCGCGGGACCAACATAGATGCCGTCGAGCCCCGGTGTCGCGGCGATCGCATCGAGATTGCGCATGGCCTCGGCGGTCTCGACCATGGCGAAGGCCAGGATCTCGTCATTGGCCTCGGCGGCGTAGTTGGCGCCCGCCGAAAAGTTGGCGCGCGTCGGGCCGAAGCTCCGCTGCCCGGCCGGCGGATAGCGCAGGCAGCTGACGAACTGAGCCGCCTGTTCCGGCGCGTTGACCATCGGGCAGATGACGCCGTAGGCGCCGGCGTCCAGCACCTTCATGATGATGCCCGGCTCCAGCCACGGCACGCGCGCCATCGGCACCACGCCCGAAGCACGCATCGCCTGGAACATCGGCAGCAGCATCGAATAGTCGAGCGCACCATGCTGGACGTCGATGCTGACGCTGTCATAACCCTGCGCGGCCATGATTTCGGCGGTGAATGTATTGCCGATGGAGAGCCAGCCATTGATCGTGGGCCGGCCTTCGGCCCAGATTTGCTTGAGCTTGTTCTTGATCAAGGCGGCCTCCTCAGAGCACGATCTGCGCAAGCTTGGTGTCGAGGTAGTCGCCGATCCCCTCGCTGCCGCCCTCGCGACCCATTCCGGAATAGTTCGTGCCGCCGAACGGGGCTTCCGATGCGGCGAGAGCGAAGCTGTTGATGCCCACCATGCCTGCCTTCAGTTCAGCAACGGCGCGGCGCGCCCGTTTCGGGCTTGACGTGAAGGCGTATGCCGACAATCCCATCGGCGACGCGTTTGCACGCTCCAGCACCTCATCGTCCGAGGAAAATCGGGTGATCGCGGCAATCGGGCCGAAATTCTCCTCGGCAAACACCCGCATGTCGTCGGTCACATCGGTCAGGACCGTGGGCTCATGAAAATGGCCGGCATTGAACGCCGCGGCGCGATGCCCACCAGCGACGAGCTTGGCACCTGCTTTCACGGCGTCGGACACGATGTCTTCGATCTCGGAAAGCCGGCCGGCATTGATGAGCGGCCCCATCTGCACGGATGGGTCGAGGCCGTCGCCGAGCTTAAGTGCGTTTGCGCGCTGCATGAAACCCTCGACGAAGGCGTCGTGCAGGCTTTCGTGGACGAAGAAGCGATCCGGCGTGACGCAGACCTGGCCGGAATTGGCGTATTTGGTCGGGACGGAAACGCTGAGCGCGGCGTCCAGGTCGGCGTCGTCGAAGACAATCAGCGGCGCGTTACCGCCAAGCTCCATCGACACCTTCTTCACGGTGTCGGCGGCATCGCGGATCATCTGCTGGCCGACACGCGTCGAGCCGGTGAGGGAGATCTTGCGCACCGCCGGCGAAGCCATAATCGGCGCATAGGTCGTGCTCGTGGGTCCAACGACCAGGCTGACGGTGCCGCCAGGAAGATTGCCGGCGCGGATGCAATCGACCATCAGCATCGCCGTCCCAGGCGTCTGACTTGACGGCCGGACGATGGTCGAGCAGCCGGCGCCAAGCGCCGGTGCCACCTTGCGGGCGACCAGTGCCGCCGGGAAGTTCCAGGCGGTGAATGCGGCTGCGATCCCGACAGGCTCGTGCAGAACTTCGAAACGACCGCCGGGCACGCGCGATTCGATGACACGTCCGTAGATCCGGCGGGCCTCCTCGGCATACCAGCGGAACTGGTCGACCGCGAGCCCCCATTCGCGCTCGGATTGGGCAATGGGTTTGCCAGTCTCGCTGGAGATCATCTGCGCGGCTTCGTCCTTGCGGCGGATCATCTCGTCCGCAATCGCATGCAGGGCGGACGCGCGCTCAAAACCACCCTTAGATTTCCAGGCGGAAAACCCGCGGGCGGCGCTATCCAGCGCTTCTTCCGTGTCGGCGCGGGTGGCGACCGGAGCTTCGCCCAGCGGCTTCTCCGTCGCCGGACTCATGACGGGTGCGGCTCCACCGTCAGACGCCTTGCGCCACTTCCCGTCGATGAAGAGTCCGTAGTTCGCGTACATGGCTTATCCGATCTCGCTGACCTTCACGGAGCGACCTTCGACCGCCGATTTCATCGCCGCCTCAGCCAGGATCAGGGCGCGGCGCCCGTCCTCAAAACCGACCAGCGGTGGCTCGCCCTTCTCGACGCAGGTGACGAAGGCGTCGATCTCGGCGTCGAACGCCTCGCGGTAGCGCTCGATGAAAAAATCCAGGTAGGGCGCGGCGGCTTCGGTTTGCGCGGCCGAGTAGCGGCGCAGCTCGTGAGGCTTCCGGTTGCCGCTGATCACCATGCCGGTGGTTCCCAGCAACTCGACGCGCTGGTCGTAGCCATAAGTGGAGGTTCGGGAGTTGTTGATGTGGCACTGCTTGCCGCTTTTGGTCCGCATCACGACCATGACGCTGTCGTAGTCGTTCAGCTCCGCCATCATGGCCGGGTCGATCAGCCGGCCGCCAATGGCGAACACCTCCTCCGGCTCCTCACCCAGCATGAAGCGGGCGAGGTCGAAGTCGTGGATCGTCATGTCGCGGAAAAGCCCGCCGGCGACCTCATAGTACGAGCGCGGCGGCATGCCGGGATCACGCGAGGTGATGATGACCTGGTGCAGGTCGCCGATCTCGCCGGATCGTGCGGCGTTCCAGGCAGCGCGGTGACCGGGGTCGAAACGCCGGTTGAAGCCGATCTGGACCGGCACGTCCTTGGACAAAATTGCTTCGGCGCAGCGGTTTACCCGCTCCAAGCTCAGGTCGATCGGCTTCTCGCAGAGCACGGGCTTGCCAGCGGCTACAGCCTTTTCGATGTAATCGGCATGCGTGTCGGTCACCGTCGCGACAAGGACCGAATCTACATCCGCCGAGGCAAATACCTCGTCGGCCGATCCCGAGGCGCGAACGCCGTGTCGCGCCGCGACAGTCTCCGCGGACGATTTGTCGATGTCATAGACGGTAGCCAGTTGCGCACGAGGATGCGCGGCAATGTTTGCCGCATGCATCCTGCCAATCCGACCACAGCCGAGCACAGCAATCCTGAGCAAGAAATCCTCCCGGTTTCGAATTTTTGCAATGATCGTTGCAATCATGTTGATTTGTCAATGGGCATTCCGTATAGATTTGGAAAGACCGCCATTAGGGAGGAGACAAGATGACCAGGGCCGTCCGTCTGACCATGGCGCAGGCGCTCGTGCGCTATCTGTGCAACCAGTTCACGACCATCGACGGAGAAAAAGTTCCGCTCTTTCCCGGCGTCTTCGCAATCTTCGGGCACGGCAACGTGACTTGCCTTTCCGAAGCGCTCGAGGGTGTGAAGGACGTGCTACCTACCTGGCGTGGTCAGAACGAGCAGTCGATGGCGCTCGCCGCAATCGGCTTTGCAAAGTCAAAGCGCCGGCGCCAGATCATGGTTGCGGCCACCTCGATCGGACCCGGCGCACTGAACATGGTGACGGCAGCGGGTGTCGCCCATTCGAACCGGCTGCCGGTGCTGCTGCTCTCCGGCGACACCTTCGTCAATCGCAGGCCCGATCCGGTGATGCAGCAGGTCGAGCACTTCGGCGACCCGACCATCAACGTCAATGACGCCTTTAAGGCGGTCACGCGCTACTGGGACCGCATAGTCCATCCCGAGCAGATCATTTCGTCGCTACCGCAGGCGGTTGCGGTGCTGCTTGATCCGGCCGATTGCGGGCCGGCCTTCATTGCTTTGCCGCAGGATGTGCAGGAAATCGCCTGGGATTATCCCGAAGCCTTCTTCGAGCCCACGGTCCACGCAATTCCCCGCCCCCGGCCGGATCGTGCCCGCCTCGAAGAGGCGGTGCGGCTTCTCAAGACGGCCAAGCGCCCCTTGATCATTTCCGGCGGCGGCGTGCGTTACTCCGGTGCCGAGGCCGCCCTTGCGAAATTCGCCGAGGCGCGCGGCCTACCGCTCGCTGAAACCATCGCCGGCAAAGGCACCGTCACGCACGACCATCCCGCGCATGTCGGCCCGATCGGCATCGTCGGCTCGACCTCGGCCAACGCGCTTGCCGCGGAAGCCGACGTGATCATCGCCGTCGGCACACGGCTCATGGACTTCACCACCGGCTCCTGGAGCGCGTTCGCGGCCGATGCGAAATTCGTCTCGATCAACGCAGCACGGTGGGACGCCACCAAACATCGGGCGCTCGCCGTCGTCGGCGACGCCCTGGAGACGGTGAACGAACTCGAAGCCGCCCTCGGCGACTGGAAGGCGGAAAAAACCTGGACCGACAAGGGCAAGGGCGAATTCGCCAAGTGGAACACGTTGCTCGACGGTTTCCAGAAGCCGACCAACGACCCGGTTCCGTCCTACGCACAGGTGGTCGGCGTGGTTAACGCGAAAGCCGGCGAACGCGACCTGCTTATCACCGCGGCCGGCGGACTTCCCGGTGAGGTGATGAAGAACTGGCGGGTGAAGGAGCCGAATACCTTCGACTGCGAGTTCGGCTTCTCGTGCATGGGTTATGAAATCTCTGCCGGCTGGGGGGCGGCCATGGCCGACCCCACCCGCACGCCGATCGTCATGATCGGCGACGGCACCTACATGATGATGAACTCCGACATCTATTCCTCGGTGCTCGCCGGCCACAAGATGATCCTCGTCGTCTGCGATAATGGCGGCTATGCGGTGATCAACCGGCTGCAGAACGCCAAAGGCGGCGCCTCCTTCAACAACCTGATCAAGGACTGCCGGGTCAAGGAGCCCTTCTCGGTCGACTTCGCCAAGCACGCGGAGGCCATGGGGGCGCTGACGCGGCGTGTCGAAAGCCTTGCCGATCTCGGCCAGGCGATCGAATGGGCGAAGACCACCGACCGCACCACGGTAATCACCATCGTTTCCGACGCCTTCACCTGGACGCCCGGCGACGCATGGTGGGACGTCGGCGTACCGCAGGTCAGCGAGCGGGCCGAGGTTCGCGAGGCCCATCCCGTGCAAGCCGAAGGCCGCAAACGGCAGCGCGTAGGTGTCTAAGTTTACCGGGCGCCCCTTGGGGCGTCCTCTGCCGGAACGATGCGACACTCCCTGAGCATTGTTCCGGCAGTTTTTTTGTGGCGCAAGCAGTCGTCGGCGGCAGCTGGAATGATGATGGAGATGAAGATGAGAGCCAAGCTTGGCATCGCCCCGATCGCCTGGTGGAACGATGACCTCCCCGAATTGAGCGACGACGTTTCGCTGGAGGAGTGTCTGCGGCAGGCCCGTGAGGCCGGCTTCACTGGCATGGAGACTGGCCGCCGCTTCCCGATGGACGCGGCCGTGCTTGAGCCCATTTTGAGGCAGCACGGGATAACCGTCTGCGGCGGCTGGTTCTCCGGTCGCTTGCTGGTTGGCGACATCGATGAAGAGAAGGACCGCATCGCCGCGCAGATGGAGCTGTTCAAAACGACCAGCGCGCCCTGCATCGTCTATGGCGAGACGTGCCGCACCATCCAGGGCGACCGCGGAACGCCGCTCGCCATGCGCCCGCGTCTCGACGAGCAACAGATCAAAGCCTATGGCCGCAAGCTCACCGCTTTCGGCGAATGGTGCGCCGACCACGGCATGCCGATTTCCTACCACCACCACATGGCCGCGCCGATCGAAAGCGAAGAGGACGTCGATCTGCTGATGAAGCATTCCGGCGAAGGTCTGCCCCTGCTCTACGATGCCGGCCACATGGCCTTTGCCGGTGGCGACGTGCTGCGGGTAATCGACAAGCACCACGCCCGCATTTCGCATGTCCACACTAAGGACATCCGTCAGGCGGTCGTGGACGGGCTCGACCGCAGCCGGGAGAGTTTCCTCGATGCGGTGGTCAAGGGAGCCTTCACCGTGCCCGGTGACGGCTCGCTCGAATTCGAGGCGATCGTCAAGCGCTTGGCGAGCCACGGCTACGAAGGCTGGTTCGTCGTTGAAGCTGAACAGGACCCCATCAAAAGTCCACCGCTCGAAATGGCGAAGATCGGACACAAGGAATTGCTGCGTGTGATGGCCGCGGCTGGCTACACGGTGGAGGGCTGAACACATGAACCGGATGGATGGAAAGGTCTGTGTCGTCACCGGCTCGACGCAGGGGTTGGGAGCGGCAATCGCGCGCCGACTAGCGGAAGCCGGCGCTGCCGGTCTCGTCACGCTCGGCCGCAATGGGACGAAGGGCCGTGCCGTGGCCGAAGCGATCACGCGCGACACCGGCGTGCCTGTCCATTTTGTCGAGGCCGATCTCGGCAAAGTCGAGGATTGCCGACACGCAATGGCGGAGGCCGAGTGCGTTTATGGCAAGATACATGTGCTGGTGAACGCCGGGGCGCGCACGGACCGTGGAACCATCCTCGATACCTCGCCCGAACTCTTCGACGCCCTGTTCGCCGTCAATGTGCGCGGACCCTACTTCCTGATGCAGGAGGCCATCCGCCGCATGATCCGCGACGGTATTGAAGGCGCCATCTGCAACATCGGCTCGATCTCCGAACATGCCGGCCAGCCATTCATAAACGTCTATTGCGCCACCAAGGGCGCGCTGGCGACGCTGACCCGAAACACTGCCTTTTCCGTCATGAAGAACCGCATCCGGATTAACCAGCTGGATGTCGGCTGGATGGCGTCCGATCACGAGCGGGAGTTGCAGGAAACTGAAACAGGCGACGCCAATTGGGAAGCGAAAGCCGTTGCAAACCTGCCCTTCGGGCGCCTGATCGACCCCCGCGAGGTCGCGCGGGCGGTAACCTTCCTCGTTTCGGACGATGCCGGGCTCATGACAGGTTCGGTGGTGGATTACGACCAAACAGTCCTTGGTGCCGCATCCGGCCCCATGGCCGTGCCTGAAAGGGCGATGGCGTTCTAACCTTCCGACACTGATTGAGAATCGCCGGCCGGCGGATCGCTGTGCTGCCCCAGCTTTCGCGGTTTGCAGTCCCTACCGCTCGGTAACCGTTGGAATGCGGGGATTGACCGCGTTGTTCTGAAGCCTGGCCGCCAAGGCCACGGTCAAAGCCTGGGCAAGACACATGGGAGCCGCCAGCGAGCGCGAGAAAGTGTATTCGTGCTCCGGTACGGCGAAGAGAACGCGCGCGCTCTTGGCCAACGGAGACAGCGTGCTGTCCGAGATCGCCACAATGGGTACACCTCTCCTCGCGGCTTCTTCCACAACATTGACGACCTCGTTCGCATAAAAGCGGAACGACACCGCAAACAGCAGATCCGTCTTGCGCATTGCGCGGGCCATATGCGTGGCCAGTCCGCCGCCCGGATCCAGGAGCACGCAGCGCTTACCTAGCATGGTCAAAATATAGCGAAGGAGTTCGACCACCGGTGCCGAGCGAAGTTGTCCCATTAGATAGACGACGTCGGCCTTCTCGAGCAGGGCAACGGCTTCGGCCAGATCCCCGGGTTGAATATCGGTCAGCATCGCTTTCAGGGACGTGATGTCACGGACGACCAGGTCGTGCATGAATCCCATCTCGCTGCGATCCGTCCGCTCCCCCAGTTCCTTCTCCAAAGCCTTGACGCGGGCTTCGAAGCCGGGAGCCGCGGTGGACAATCGTTTCTGGAAGAGGCTCTGCAGATCCTTGAACCCCTCATACCCGAGTGCTTGGGCAAAGCGGACGAAGCTGGATGCGTGAACGCCGCTGCCTTCCCCGATCGAGTTCACTGATCGCACGGCGACGTCATTCGGATTTTGGGTGAGGTACAACGCAATCTTCTGGTACGACTTGCTCATCCCCTCATACCGGTCGTGAATCACGCGGATGAGATCCTCATAGTCCTTGGGAGCCTCGACCTTCTGTTCCACAATGCACATCCTCGCAATTTTTATTGCATGATGGCGTCTTTGAAGGCTTTTGACCAGCAGAGAGTTGTCGCCTTCGTACTGCGCACAGTTCAGCTTCGCGGTTCGCTAGTTTTCGCCGCGCAGCAAATCTGTAGCAGCGAATGCGATGCGGTGGCCGGACCCGTCGCGGCTCTGGCAAGCGCCATCGGCAAACGGCGCCTCAAGACACCCATAGGCCGCTGACCGCAGAAACGAGAGAGAGGGAAACTGCCCCATCCATCATTGGGTGGACTGTCAGATATTCGGTGCTGTTCTGTTCGGCGGACACAGAGGGTTCGAGTCCACGTTATGGGCAAGCAGGAAAAAATAGAATAGAATCAAATATGTAACTGTATGTTTTGGTGGGCCCGGAGGGTATTCAGAAAGCCATAAAAATCAATTGGTAAGAGATCAGTGGGACTTCAGAGCATTCAAATCTTTTCCAATATTTTTCAATGTTGTTGTCCCACTCAGAAGTGCCTCAGTCCACCAAGCCGACGCACTGAACGCCTCACTCGGAAGGGAGGTTTGCGCAAGGTGAAAGGAAGATCGCGTCGGTGTGCAGCCTTCCTGAGAAAGGTCGCGGTAGAGCCAACTGCTGACGCTCAGCGCGAAGACATCAATGTCCTGTTATGGGGCCGTCAGAGGACCGGCCGCTTCTCGCGCCCAGAAAGCGATAGCAGACATGCAATAGGTGGTACAAAAGTCTCTAGTGTGACCCTTTCGAGACATTTGCGTGCGGCATTTGCGTCTCGAAAGCGGTTCTTCAGTGCTACCAGCACCAACGACCGTCTGCGGTCGTTCAGAACACGGGTTACCGTCTCTAAACCGGATATTGGACCGGGCAGCCGCCGGAAATTGATCGAATGGAGGTGATCGCCTGTCAGGAGCGTTCAAAAACGACCTACGACCGCGATCTTCATCGCGGCCGTTTTCATGGTGTCATTCCCGGCTATGCTGACAAGTTCTTTATGATCGGCAGCTTGCGGATCGTCTTGCCCGTCGCCGCCCGTAGCGCGTTGGCGACGGCCGGGCCGATCGGCGGCACACCGGGCTCGCCAACGCCCGTGGGCGGCTCGTCGGAGGGCATAATGTGCACCTCGACGCGCGGCATCTGCTCGATCCTGAGCGGCGTATAGGTGTCGTAGTTCTCTTGGTCTATGACACCGCCCGTCAGGGTCAGCTCCTCCTGGAGGATCGCGCCTAGCCCGAAGCCGATACCGCCCTCCATCTGAGCGCGGATCTGGTCAGGATTTATCGCGGTGCCGCAATCTACCGCGCAGACGACGCGGTCGACTTTGAAATCATTTGCATCGTTGAAGGTGATCTCCACCACCTCGGCGACATAGGTCGAGAGGCTTTCATGCAGGGCCACGCCGCGGAAACGGCCTTCCGGCAGAGGCTTGTCCCAGCCTGCCTTCTCAGCAGCCAATTTCAGCACGCCGGCATGCCGTGGATGGTGACCGAGCATCGACAAGCGGAAATCGACCGGATCACGGTTCGCAGCGGCGGCGAGCTCATCAATCAGGGTTTCCATTGCGTAAGCGGTGTGGGTGGAGCCTACCGAACGCCACCACAGCACTGGGATGTTCACGTCCGTCGTGGTCAGCTCGACCTTCAGGTTCGGGATCGCATAGGGCAGGTTGGTGGCGCCCTCCACGGAGGTCGGATCGATGCCGTTCTCGATCATCGCCGCAAAGGTCGAACCGCCCGCGATCGATTGGCCCACGATGTGGTCATGGAGAGCGACGACATTGCCTTCCTTGTCGAGCCCCGCCTTGACTGCGTGCACATAGACCGGCCGGTACCGCCCACCCCGCATGTCGTTCTCGCGGGTCCACTGCACCTTCACTGGCTTGCCGGGTCCCAGTGCACGCGCTGTGGAAACAGCTTCGATAATGAGATCTGCGTCCGAGACCGCTCGGCGGCCGAAGCTGCCGCCGGTCTTCATCACGTGCAGCCTCACCTTGTCCGGCGTGGTGCCGCCTACTTGAGCGGCAGCCGCCTGATAAAGATCGGGCATCTGGTGTCCGCCCCAGACGTCGATGGTGCCGTCTTCGTTGATTCGGGCGGCCGCGTTGAGTGGCTCGATCGAAGCATGGACAAGATAGGGGAATTCGTAGTGCCCTTGGATGACTTTCTCAGCACTGGCCAACGCTGCGGGAGTGTTACCGTCGTCGCGCGCGGTGGCCGCGCCCGGATCGTCTGCTGCCTTAGTGTATTCGGCCATGATCTCGGCCGTGCCGCGCCTTTCGGCCTTCTCTTCGTTCCAGGTCACCTCCACGAGATCGCGGCCCTTGAGCGCCGTCCACATGTCCCTGCCGACCACGGCAATGCCGCGCGGCGTCTGGACGACATCGACAATGCCGTCGAGTGCCTTGGCCTTGGAGGCGTCGAAGCTCTCGATCTCAGCGCCGAACTTCGGCGGATGGATCATAACGGCCGTATTGAGTCCATCTATCTTGAGGTCGATCGTGTAGGTCTGCGCGCCATTGGTCTTGCCGGCGGAATCGTAGCGCTTGAGGCTGTCCGATCCGATCTGGGCCCACTTGTCGCGCGGCTTTAGCGGCACGTCGTCGGGAACCGGCATTCCCGCTGCGGCTTTAGCCAGGTCACCGAAGCGCGCCTGCATCCCTGAGGCGTGCGACACGACCCCGGAAGCGACTGTGATCTCGCCGGCTGGCACGTCCCACCGCTGCGCCGCGGCCGCCACCAGCATGGCCCGTGCGGCAGCACCCGCCTTGCGGTAGCGCTCCCACGACGAGCTCATCGACGTGGAGCCACCGGTTCCCTGCGCGGCCCCGCCCCAGGCGAGATTGCCGTAGAGCGCGGTATTGCCATATCCGCCGACCACGTGGACCTGCGCCCAGGCGCCGTCGAGCTCTTCCATAACCAGGGTGGCGATGCCGAAATAGGAGCCTTGTCCCATCTCGAACTGCGACGAGTGGATGACGATTCGGTTCTCCGGTGTGATCTCGACATAGGTCTGGAAGGGGTTCGCCTGGACCGCTGCAGGCGTCGTTTGTGCGTTGGCGGGCGCGGCCATCATTAGCCGGTAGCCCACGGCGAAGCCCGCGGTGGTGACGGCCGTGCCGAGGAGGAACTGGCGCCGCGTGGGCCCCACGGCATTATGCTTCGGGAGAAACTGCAACATGCCTCAAGTCTCCAGCCGGTTGGCGGTCTCGTGGATGGCCGCGCGGATGCGATGATAGGTGGCGCAGCGGCAGAGATTGCCGCTCATCGCCGAATCAATATCATCGTCCGTCGGCTTCGGCGTCTCTGTCAGGAGGGCCACGGCCGACATGATCTGGCCAGACTGGCAATAGCCGCATTGAGGTACGTCGAACTCGGCCCACACGGCCTGGACCGTTTCGCCGATCTTGCCCGACACGCCCTCAATGGTGGTGATCGAGGCTCCTTCGATGTCGCCGACTGCGGTCTGGCACGAGCGCGTCGGCATGCCGTTAACGTGAACCGTGCAAGCGCCGCACTGGGCAAGGCCGCAACCGAATTTCGTTCCTGTGAGTCCGATGCCGTCACGGATCGCCCAGAGCAGCGGCATCTCTGGATCGACGTCGAGTGTTCGCGCCTCGCCATTGAGGGTAAAAGCGACCATGGCTTGCTCTCCTTGTCCTGAGCTGGCTATCTCGTTGCGCCTCCGCCCGGCTAGGAACCGGACTCTTCTTGCTGAGGCATAGCGACCACAGACTAGGATCGCGCAGCTCGAGCAACAAGCCGCTAGCTGGCAATCGCGAGATCGTGAAGTGGCTCGTGTCGAAAGGCTGGAGGCAACTGAATGTCATTTTTGGGCCCACCGGCCGGTCAGTTTCCGGCTCGATGACCTGGTTGGCAGTCATTCCGCTTCTAAGCCTAAACCCCAGACATGAACTGTAGCAGCATCATAAAAGACGACATCAAGCGGCGATTTTTCGTTGCGCTGCACCGCTAGCTCGTTCGCGTGGTTCATGATCCGCTGGTTATCCGCGGATGCTGGTTCACCATAGGTGCCAGAAACTTGCCACGCGCTATGCGGTTAAGGATGTGGTCGTCATTCGTAGCGAGCGAATGGCCGAAAATGAAGAAGCAATGGCTGGCGGTCTTCCCATTCGCGGTGAACTGCTTGAAGCCTTGGTACAGGTAGGCATTGTGACGGATCTTCGCCTTCTTCTGGGCGCTGGTGGGCTGATGAAGGGCGGCTTAGGGTCATGATTCCCGCTGCAATGACCGATGAGTCACAGACGCTGCATTTCGCGCTAGACCGCAACTGCGGTATTCTCGATCATACGCTCAGCCATCCTATTCGCACCTCGTTGCCGCCGTTCGCCGCACCTATCGATCGGAGGCCTTCCAGCCTCGCGATAGCCGCGCTATGTGGCTGCACACAACCTGACGACGAACAGGAGCAAGATTGGACATAGAAGCCAGCACAAGATCGCCCTCCCCCTGTCCTTGCTCGTTTTCATGCGAAAACAATCGAACTGAGTGCTGCGGGGATAGCGAGGTCGATTTGGCCCACTTCAGAGCGAAGTCGGCCATAAGCCATTGATATAATTTTGGTGGGCCCTGAGGGTGCTTGGAAAGTCAGAAATATCAAAGGCTATTCGACAGTGGGACTGTGTTGCGTTACTATGCTCTCCGGTCTTTTCCGGTTGATTTGTCCCACCCCTGATGCCGATTGCGGTCATTCGCCGCTGCCTTGGTCAATTCCCGATTCCACAAGCATCCGGTCCTGAGTGGGCAGACGGGCTTCCTAGTGGTAATTAGTCAGCGACACGTTGACCGTTCTCGTCACGCGGGTGAAATCTACGTTCGACCATATACGTCGTCGAAGCGAACGATATCATCCTCGCCGAGATAATCGCCGCTCTGCACTTCAATGATCACCAGGTCAATTCTGCCTGGGTTCTCCAGCCGATGCTTATGGCCGCAGGGGATGTAGGCTGATTCGTTTGTCGCCAGGAACAACTCCTGCTCGCCATTGACGATTTTCGCGGAGCCGCTGACCACGACCCAGTGCTCCGAACGATGATAGTGCATCTGCAGGCTCAGCCGCCGACCGGGCTTCACCTCGATGCGTTTGATCTTGAAGCGCTCGCCTTCCTCAAGAACCGTGTAGGTACCCCACGGCCGGTGTACCGTGCTATGGACCAGGTGAGCTTCATGTCCTGAAGCCTTGAGGCCCTCGAACAGCTTCTTGACGTCCTGAACGCGGTCGCGGGATGCGACAAGCAAAGCGTCCGGGGAATCGACGATCACCAGATCGCTGACGCCGACCGTGCCGATGACGCGCTTGTCGGAGCTCACATAGCTGCCGGTCGTGTCGACCATATGCACATCGCCGCGTATCCTGTTCCCGCTTTCGTCGGGGGCGATCAAATCGGCCATTGCGTTCCAGGATCCGATGTCGTTCCAATCCATGTCGCAGGCAACCACGGCAAGTTTGTTCGTCTTCTCCATGACAGCGTAGTCGAGCGAGATTCGCGGGGCGGAGCCGAAATGCTCAGGCGCGAGTTCGATCTTGGCAAAGCCTTCGCCTTGACTGAAGCGGCCGTTCTCGTAGCTGTCGGAGACGGCCTGGATCACCGCGGGGCAATGCGATGCCATCTCGTCGAGCATGGTTTGTGCGCTAAAGCAGAAAATGCCGGCGTTCCAAAAGAAGCGCTTGGACGCGACATAGGCTTTGGCTGTGTCCAGATCCGGTTTTTCAACGAAACGGACGACTTTCTCACCATCCGCTTCGATATAGCCGAATGCCGTGTCCGGTCTGGTTGGGGTGATGCCCAATGTGGCGATCCGCCCGAGCTTCGCATGTTCGATGGCCCGGCACATGACGTCTAAAAATGCAGGCAGGTTGCCAACCATGTGATCGGCTGGGAAGACGCATAGAATCGCGTCAGGGCCTTGCGTCGCCTTGGCATGGATGGCGGCTGCCGCAACGGCTGCGGCCGTATCCCGGCCTTCAGGCTCGAGCAGAAAGGTGCGTGGCAGGACCACGGACTCTAGTTCGTCGAAGTCGTCCTTGGTAAGGAAGAGGTGTTCCCCAGATGTCACGGCGACGAGTTCCACTACGCCCTTTATCGAACCGGCGCGCAACACAGTGTGCTGCATCAGTGAATGCCCGTCTGCCACTTTGAGGAAAGGTTTAGGGTGCGATTGCCTTGAGGCGGGCCATAGCCGCGATCCGGCTCCGCCGCTGATGATGACGGGAACCACTTTCATATAACAACCTCGATTTCGTCTCTGGAGTGATTGCCCGCGCCCTTTCGAGCGTTAGCGTCACGATCGCCGTCGCTCTGGCTTGGTCTGCGGCCTCCGAGTAACAGCGAAGTTCTGGCGCGTTGCCGAACGGCCTCAGATGACGACGCTATCGGTATCGTACGACGCTTCCATGGCCTCGATGAGAAATGGACATTCAACTATGTCTGTTGGTTGCATCCGCCGAATTGTGCAGGTGACGGGTCTTAACTGAGACCAGAGATTCTTTGGCTGTCTTCTATCAAAATCAAACGACTTGGCTCCTTCAGATCGAACTCAATTACGCGTGGTACGAAAAGGCGTGCATATCGTGTAAAGGCGCTCGTCGGAGGAAACCGAATTACAGTATCGCAGCGCCCGAGAAGATACATCTCAACGAGGGCGGAAATTGCGCCGTCCATCCCAAGTGCTGCAGTGTGTAAGGGGCCGTCTTGATCCGATCGGAAATGCTTGGGGACGGTGAGAAGATCGGGAAACCTGGCCGACAGGTGATCCAGGATTTGCGCGCTGTCCGTGCACAAGAACAGCCGCACAGGCTTGGGGTGCGGTAACGCTTTAGCCTTATCAACCGCAGTGCACACTTGTCGAACGGCGAACTCCGGATCGGCCCAGTAGGGCGCATGGTCCATGATGTCTTCACCGTTACCATGTCGAACATGAACCCCGATGATGCTGTGCCCCTCAAAACATTCTTGGTAAATGGCATTTATGCGTGTTTGAATTTCAGACCGAGGCTTGACACTCTGGAAGACCTGCCGCTCGGCATCCTCATCGCAGCGCCACATCAAGCAAGCGTCACACACTACTGTGTTCGCTTCGACATCGTGTTCGGCCTGAAAGAGCTCGCCCAACTCGTCGCGCTCTTGGAAAATCTGCTCATCTGGGCGGTAAAGGCAGTCGATCGCTGGCCTATTCCACCACTCCGGGAAGAATGGACCCGGGAAGGAAAAGTCGTTGATCCGGTCGTCGCAAATAGCCGGTACGCCAGCGATGTCATTGATCGGTTCGAAGAACACCGGAAAGGCATTTGTGAAGGGTTGGTCGAGATAGCAGGACCCGCGCCAGTCGACGGCTAGCGTTCGTCCCGACCGCTGAGCGTAGCGCCAAGCGGCCGCCAGCGACCATAGACAATCACCGAACCCCGTACGCCTCTGAGAGACGACGAACCTGCGCTTTACCAATCCACTGACCTGCATTTTCGGAAATTTCGTTTCAGAGACGAGGTTGCATCTGGCTTGGGATCTCTTAATCGATACTAGTCGACCGTTACGCCGGGCGATTTGGTAGAGGCTGCGCGTGGGGCAGAAGAGCTCCCTCTGCACTGCCTATCCTTATCTCTGTGACGCTCGCAAATCTTGACGCCGGGTACTCCCGCTTCCGGTTAAATTCAGCGTTCTCTAATGCGCCGGGCGACATCTGTAAAATTGATTGCGTGGATGTGGCCCATCCATGTGTTGGATACTAAGGCATTCCTTGACGATGGGCCTCTGCTGACGCGAGGCCGCGCTTTGCTAAGCGAAACAGCCGTTCGAGGCAGTCCACAAAGTCCCTTTTTCAAGTCCAATTCTTAACTGCCTCAACGTAACATGTCATTTGCGGGCGTTTCCTGAAGGACGGATGTGCAGGACCCGCCAGCCGTCGAATGTCAGGCGCAGGCCATCCACGTCATTTATGGCCATCATGGCGTCCGGTCCCATCGAAAGATGCGACACAGCGCCCTCTGACGCTTTCAAGTGCGCCAACATGGCGCAACTCGTGTCGACCGGATAGCTTTCGATCCGGCCGGACTGAGCGACTGGCACGCGATGCTGTGCGACGACGGCCGAGAGAGGAATTTTGGCGTCTGCAGCCATGTGGAGGATCGTTCCGACGGTTCTGCGGGTTCTCGGTGTCGGAGCCGACACCTGTGCGAACCCGCTCTCGTCCGTTTTCGACAGGCCCTTGAGGTTCATGACCCTGTTGTTCGCCGAGATTTTCAGCGATCCAGGTGAAGATCGGCACGCCTGTCGATGCGGCGATCATCGCCTCGGCCAGCGAAGATGATGAAGAGGGCCATTGGGTCAAGTACAAGCGCCGACCAGCGTTTCATTGCTTCAAAGCCCATTTCGGTGCCTACGCCGATACGGCCCTTGTCGAGGAGATCGCCGTCACGGCGCCCACACCGAGGACGGCAACGCCGTTCCTGATGCTCTGCCCGACAATCCCGGCGAAGTGTTTGCCGACAGCGCCTACCGAGGCAATCATCTCGGCGACGCGGTGCGCGCCAAGGGTGGAAGGCCGCGCATCGTCGCAACCGCTGTGGGGGCGCGACGAGGCCGAAAGCTCGACGCCTGGAACCAACCGATCCACAGAATTTGTACTCGGATCGAGAAGATCTTCGGCACCTGTAGCCGGATGCGATGGCGAGGGCTGGCAAAGGCGGCCGTTCAAATTCGCCGCACTGCGATCGCCTACAGTATGAAACACAGTTTGATGGTCGCCTCGTCCCCCCATCGTTGAAGCCCAGCTACCGTTTTCGGGCTAGCGCGCCCGAAATTCCTTGGAGGTCAATACGTAATGCCCTACCCGGCTTTTCGCCGCCGTCTCAAATGTGCGGTTCGCCCAAAGCCCCCGACTGCCACGAACTTTGTCTTCGCGCGGAGCGAAACCTCGCGCCCACGACTTTGTGCCGCCGATGTGCCGCGCTGCCCTGTCAAACAATCCATTTTATGGATGCACCTCATCCAAACAATCGATTTCACTGATCAAAACAATTTCCATTAGAAGACGCTGAAGCAGGCAATGATTAAGATTACTTGGTTAGCGCAAGAGAGCGGTAAGGTGGAGTTGTCGGCTTGGACCCACATGCCCGCCATTTTATCTGGGAATGGCTACGTGCCCTGTTGGCGCAGGGCAAGACGATTCTACTGGCCACCCACTTCGTGGAAGAAGCGGAGCGGCTATGCAACCGACCTGCGTGCTTGAGAACGGACGTGCGTCCTCACTCGCTGATTGATGAGCAAATCGGGTGCGACGTGATTGAAATCTATGTCGCTCACCCCGTGAGCTGAGTTCGGCACTCAGGCCGCATGTGCGACTTAGGCAGGTTAGCGGCGAGACTCTGTTTTGCTATGCCTCCAAGCAGGAGCAGGTGTGCTCGCTGGCTGACACTGTCAATGACGAGCTCCGCGCCGCATCTGTCGAAATCCTACCATAGGGTATGGGGCGGGCCGCAGTTTGCTGGCGGTGTGGCGAGCCGGAGTCGAAACTTCAACTATAATAGAGCAGGAAGAAAATGGGCGAGAACAGGAAAGTTGCTCTGGTTACGGGCATAACGGGACAGGATGGTGCCTATCTTACCCGTCTTCTGCTGGAAAAAGGCTACGTCGTTCATGGGATTAAGCGACGTTCCTCTTCCTTCAACACGGGTCGCATCGAAGACATCTACCAAGACCCGCACGATCCCGATCCGCGCCTAATTTTGCATTACGGTGACCTCACTGATGCGACTAATCTCATCCGAGTAGTTCAGGAATCCCAGCCAGACGAGATTTACAACTTGGCCGCTCAGAGCCATGTCCAGGTGTCGTTCGAAACGCCGGAATACACAGCAAACGCCGACGGTATCGGAACATTGCGACTTCTTGAGGCGATCCGCCTCCTCGGTCTGAAGGACAAGACCCGCTTCTATCAGGCCTCGACTTCAGAGCTCTACGGCCTCGTGCAATCCGTACCGCAGAACGAAACAACGCCCTTTTATCCGCGCAGCCCTTACGCCGCCGCCAAGCTCTACGCCTACTGGATCGTGGTCAACTATCGCGAGGCCTATGGTATCCATGCTTCCAACGGCATTCTCTTCAATCATGAAAGCCCACTGCGCGGCGAAACTTTTGTGACGCGCAAGATCACCCGCGCCGCCGCTGCTATCTACCTCGGCAAGCAGGACAAGCTTTATCTCGGCAATCTGGATGCTCAACGCGATTGGGGCCATGCGCGTGAGTACGTGCGTGGTATGTGGATGATGATGCAGCAGGATCAACCGGATGATTACGTGCTGGCGACGGGCAAGACGACCCCTGTCCGCCAATTCGTCGAATGGGTTTTCGAAGATGTCGGCGTCGCGCTCGAATGGCGTGGTGAGGGAGTCGACGAAAAGGGCTATGATGTCGAGACCGGCAGATGCCTAGTCCAGGTAGACCCACGCTACTTCCGCCCCACGGAAGTCGATCTTCTCCTGGGCGATGCCACCAAGGCGAAGGAGAAGCTCGGCTGGGTGCATGAGACATCCGTGCGCGAGCTCGCCGCGGAAATGGTGCGGGAAGACCTCAAGGTCATGCAGACATCGGTAATCATGAAGGAAGCATAATGTACGATCTGAAGGGAAAAGCCGTGTGGGTCGCGGGCCACAAGCATGGTGGGCAGCGCTGTTGTAGGCCGCCTCGCGTCTGAAGACTGCAAAGTTATGGCCGCCCTGACGTTTCCCCCAATTCTATCCAGTCGTGAGTTCGTTTCCGGGGGTGGATTTGCCGGTGGACGCGACGGGTGCTGGCGCGGAGCGTTTCACGTTGCGCAGCGCGAGCGACCGTCGCGGGTTGAAGGTCGATGCACATTCGTTGGGTGTCTGCCATCCGATGTGCGAGTGCGGACGCGCGCCGTTGTAATCGGCGCGCCATACATTGAGCCTCGCGCGGGCCTGGGCCAGGGACGTGAACCGCGTCTCGTTGAGGAGTTCATCGCGAAGGGGGCCGTTGAAGCTCTCGCGTTAGGGTCCTAGCCAACCTCCGACTGTGAACTCGCGGAAGCGATTTACGGCAAGCGCACACAGCAGCTCGTCCACGGCGTTCGTACATGAAGTTTGGAAACTTATAATACTGGTACACACCTCCATGGGGGAACATTATCTCCAATATCTCAGCGATTACCGGATAGCTATCTGCCTTCACCTACCTCGGCCTAGTGCAGAATCTTGGCCGAATGAACTCGGCGCTCTTGCTGCACACCAATGGTCCGTCCCGCGCGAAGTGCGATCATACCGCCGCAGCTTACCTTCAATCCGGCACTGGCGAGGATCTAGATCCAAGCCGACGGCGCCGGGCATCAAATAAAAAGGCGCCGACCGAAGCCAGCGGGCTTGATTGGGATGGCCCGCGCGGACGGTCAAGGCTGCGCCGGCCGACCATGGCGGAGGGACCACCTCGGTCAACGGCACGGCCCGATGACGGCGTGCCGATGTACCACAACATACGGCGAGATAGAGCCTTCCGGCGTCGCGGAAAAAAAGCCCGCCGGTTTTGAGCCAGCGGGCAAGTTCTGGAGTGGCTGAGATCAACCCAGCATCAGTCAACGACCGGCGGAAGGGTTGGTTGCAGTGGATGCCAGCTAGCCGCAGCATGCTGTGAATCGTAGCAAAGTGAAAAACAAAACTCTGGACTTCTAGGTCGGACTCGCCCCAATATTTGTTTGGGGGATTCACATGAAAATTGGAGCACTCATCGCAAGTGCAGCCCTGTGCGTCAGCGGCTGCTCTACGACCGCTGTCGTGTCGGACAGCGATCTCACGGCAATGAATACCGTTGCGCTATGTCACGTTCTCGCCAGCAGCACGGACGAACAGTATCGTAGCAGGGTAGCGGCCCTTCTAGTGCGCAGGGGCGCAACAGCAGAGAGGTGCACCAGGCTTGTGCAAACCGACAATGCTGTCGCGACAGGCATAGCGATCGCGGCTGTCGGCGGCGCAGCTGTGGGTGTCGCTGCCAACAACGGCTATGGAGGCGGAACATATTACCGGCCACCGCCACCACAAACCTATGGCGTCGCGTGGGACCAATTCTATGGCCAGAACTACAGCGTTATCTGGCGCTGCCGCGACCGGTCCACCGGGCGGTTCGTTGACGATTACTATTGCGCCGGCCTGCCCATGGTCGACAGCGCATGGCCGGGCTGGTCGGCGTAGCGGATGAGCAGGCCATACCGCAAATATCGATCCAATCGGTGGCAGAGACCCACCGGTGCCAAGCTGTGGCGGCGCCAACTTGCGAGCGTGCCGGCAATGTTCGGTCTTACGGCAGCGGCGGCGGTGGCCGCCTTCCTGGCGCCGTCGGGCGCGCAACGTAGCGACGATGCATCAAAGGCCAGCCCACAAAGGGCGGCGCCCGCCTCGCTTACCGGTGTCGCTTCCGTCATTGACGGCGATACGATCGAAATCCACGGCCAGCGCGTCCGCTTCAACGGCATCGACGCGCCAGAGGGCCGGCAGCTGTGCCGCGATGCGAATGGCGCCGAGTATCCTTGCGGCCGGCGATCGGCCGAAGCGCTGGACACTTTCCTGGCCGCGTCGAGGCCGCTCGAATGCACATTCGTGACGTGGGACCGCTACCACCGCTTTGTCGGCGATTGTCGGCGCGCCGACGGCGCAGGCGTGGCCGCCTGGATGGTCAAGCACGGCCAGGCGCTGGATTGGCCTCACTACAGCCAGGGCGCCTATGGGGGGCAGCAGGCGCAAGCCCAAGCCTCAAAGATCGGCCTGTGGGCCGGGACGTTTCAGGCACCCTGGGAATGGCGCGCTGCGCACGCCGACGGCGCGGCGCCGTCGAGTCGCCCGCTGGGCATCATCAGCCGTAAGCTGGTCGCGCAGAGCGGCTATTCTTGCGAGCCGCGGAGAACGTGCAAGCAGATCGGTTCCTGCGACGAAGCCAACTGGTACCTGCAAAACTGCTCATGGGGCGGAAAACTCGATCGCGACAAGGATGGGATCGCATGCGAAACACTCTGCTAGCTGAAATGTAACGGAGTAAGCGCGCTACGGCCTGTTCGGCTTTCCGCTTACACCGATCCAACGAAAACCATGCATGGGCGACGCGGTCTGCTAACCCCATTTTTTTGACGAGGTATTCTATATCTGAAGGGCAGAAAAAGTTATTGCGACAATAGAGAGAAGAGACGCCTTAACTAAGACTTTCAAAACCGTTAAATGTATGCTGGCAGGCGATCAAGGCGTGATGTTGCCCTGTCGGGGGGGCGAGTAAAATGCAGACTGTGATGAGTCAAAAGCTGGCAAGCTATGGCCAGTGGACCTACCGTGGTGCCTGGGCCCTAGAGATTGCGGCCGCAGCGATTGGTCTTACGACAGGTGTAGCATTAGGCGTACAAGCGTTTTCTGCAAGCGAGTCTGTCACTGCAATGGATTTGACGCTCGCCAGTGCACCCTTTCTCATGGTGGCAATCGCGGAGCTCACCAAGATACCGATAGCTACACTGCTTTTCAGCGCGTCTTGGCTCTGGAAGCCCATAATCTTGGTCTTCCTCCTGGTTCTTGCAGGCATCACTTTCGAAACTGTCTTTATGGGGATGGAGAGGGCAGGCGCATTGCGTCAGCTGCGTTATGAGGAGCTCGTAAACAAGATTGATGCCCTTGAGCAGGAAGCGACAAAGCTCGCCTCTGCTGACGAACTTGGTCGAAGAGCCGATCAGGTCGATCAAGCCCGTTCCGAACTTGAGCAGCTGACCTCTCTTGCAGAAAAATCGCGTGCGACCTCTCAGTCGCAAATTGCCGAGGCCAATGCGGAATTGGAGGGAACGACAGCCCTTACTCCAGAGGCCTCGCGTGTTCGCGATCAAGTGGATGAGAAAAATGCTGTTCGATCGGCGCTGATTCAACAGCGTGATCGCGAAGTTAAAGACGCTGTCGATCAGTTTGAGCGCCAACGCGACAGCTTTGTTGAACGTATCAAGATGGCGCGCGATTCAGGCGACAGCGACTCGGCACGCAGGCTAGAATCGGAAGTGGCTAAACTTGCCAACCCCCGCACGAAAATTATCACCAAGTTCGACACTCGGATTGAGCCGCTCGATCAAGAGATTGCTGCGCTGCGCGAAAATTTCGATCGTTTGCGGGCAAATAGCCCTCCTATGACTACTGACCAGAGGCAGAAGCTTGTCGATAGGCGTTCGTCTCTGGAGCAAACGCGCGATAGTGATGCCGCGGCTTGGCAGCGTCGATTGGATGAAGCGGGCAAACGGCTCGCAGATGCCCAGGCGGCAGAAGCCAACAAGGCAAACACCTCGGCGCAAAACCAGGTCAGACAGGACCAGATTGCCAAAGCCCTCAGCGCCTCGGCCAAGGAGCGGATCCCAATGGCGCGGACAGATCAGGTCCGCCGTATTGCCTCACGGTGGTACGGCAGCAAACCTGAACTGGTGACTGAGGCACAGGCCGGAATAATCTCTGTGATTTGGTTCGGCTCGCTCGCGCTCATCGCCGCGCTCGCGGGACCAATTACGGCAATGGTCGCTCTAGCGCTCCAGCGCATTGCCGCCCGAGAAGAGGACAATTCAGACAGCAAGACTTCCAGGCTGCTCCGCAGAATGCTTCTGAGTTGGCGGTGGCGCCGAATTCGAACGATTAAGGTACCAGTCGAAGTTATGGTCGAGAAAGAGGTTGAGAAGCGGGTTGAGGTGCCTGTGGAAAAGGTGGTCAAAGAGATCCTCTATGTTCCGCTCTTCACCGATGATCCCGAAGTCCTTCGCAAGGCCCTCGACCAGGATTTGCCGCCTGAGGTCTCAGACCTCGTGACGGTATCAATGAAGGGTCGCAAAAGTGCTCGTCCGGCATAATACCACCCTGCTTGAGCAAGCCGTCGATCTCGCCGTCAAAAGGTCAGCGATTCCAACCTTGCAGGCTCAAGCCGCGGCCCAAGAGAAGACAGCCCGAGCGACCGCCTTTCGCCGAATGGCGACTGGCGGAGCCATTGCAGTGGCGGCGGTCGGGATTGGGCTGGGCATCAATCTTGGTCTATGGGACAAAACCTTGCCGGAGCCGGCGGCTTTGCCGACCATAGAGCAGCCAAGCGATCTCACCTCCCCAAAAGATGAGCCGCCTATTCCTGTTCCAACTCCAAAGCCAACTCAGGAGCAGGCGCCCCAGGCTGACGTCCCTACCAAGCCTGACGTGGTGACCGTCGACTTCAACAAGTTCGCCACCAAGAACGTCGAGTTCCAAGGCACCACTTGGGAGTTAATCACAGGTCACCACTTCAAGGATGAGAACGACCAAACCTGGGACCGAGCGTGGTGTTACTCTCGGCGGAGTGTGAACGGCGTAGACGTAAATGTATCATTGGCAGCTCGTTCTGCACCGACAGCGCCACCAGCCGGGCCTGGCGCTGCTGCTCAGACGCTTCAGTTGGTCGGCCTTAATGATTCATCCGCCGTCGATCTTGCAACAAGATGCGCGTGGCTGGATGGTCGCACATTTGCGTCTTCAGACATCATTCCTGACTCGTCACGAGAGCAGGCCGCAACTGTCCCCGCAGAAACTCCTGCGACAGAGGTCGATCCAGATAGTGGATTTGTTGTCGTGTCCGGGTGGGACGCGATCGGAAACGACCTGCCGGATATGCCAATTAGGAACGTGAGTTCTGAGCAGTGTCAAACCGCCTGCGACACCGACTTCAGGTGTCTAGCGGTTACTTATAACACAAAATTTCGAGCTTGTTTCATGAAAGGGGACGCATCGCTACTGGTCAAAAGCGAAGAGTCGATCATGGCCGCAAAAAAAGTGGTCGAGAGCAATTTGCGCTACTCGAATTTGGTGTTCGCCACAAAAACGGAAATTTCTGGCAACGCCTATTGGACCTCTCCGCTCCGATATCCAGACTGCATACTGCAATGTGCAAACGACAAATCCTGCTTAGGGTTCAATTTCCGCAAAAAAGAAAGTGCGTGTGTCCTTTTCAACAGCATAACCCAATCCGCTGATAACGCAGCGGTCGCATCTGGCATCAAGAGCGTCGCCAACTAAAGTTGAAGCGAAGAACCTATCCTCAAGGAGCGATTGAAACCAAGCCGCTTGTCAAAGAAAGTGGCTAGCAAAATTCCACGATAACCTTTGGGTTAGCGGCAGGAATGTTCTTCGACGAAGCTCCAGCAGAATGCAAAGTGGAGCCAACTGAGGCATCTCAGAGAAAGAATTGTCGTCGGCGCATTGCGGGACCGTCTGACTGAATGTCAAAATGGGGCCGTGACCCGACGGACCGCTTTTTCTCTCGAAAGAAAGATATCGGCCGCTCGATTGGGAGCGCAAAAAGTCTGGGAATGATCCTGCCCGGACGCTGAAAAGGTCTGCATATTGGGCGATCGATCCGCTGGCCTAGCAAACTCAGGTCTCCACCTATCGCCGCTTCCTGCCGCCCGGCCAGGGCAGATTGCCGTCAAGCTCACGCAGGCCGTAGGTCTGTTCCTCCCATTGCTTGCGCTCGAGACGCGCGGGCGGGGCGTCGTCCTCTTCGTACCACAGCAGCGTCATGGTCTGATCCCATTGACCAACATGCAAGACGTCTTCGAATAGGCCGCCATCGCGGTCCCAGTCTTCGAACCACTCATCGGCCTCCGCTTCTTCAGGCCCTGATGGCTTCTCGCCCGCTCGTGCTCGTGCGCTGTAGGAACCCTCGGGCAGGAGCGCCCCGGGCCTGACCCAGCCCTTTGCCTGACGTAGACTTGCCGAGCGGGCGCTGTAGCGAACCTTGCCGCCTTCGGAGACGACGAACGCGCAGAGATTTTTCGAGAAGGTTGCGAAACGCGAGCCGGCGGCAAGAAGCGAGGCATCGAAATCATCGGCCAGCGTGCCGACGGCCGCCATGCCCATTTCCGACATGTCAACCTGCGGCTTGAAGAGCTTGTATGGTAGGAGTAGCTCGGCGGCGAAAATGTCGCAGAAAATCTCGCCTTGGGGCCGCTTGCTGAGACTCCAGCTTGGCTGGCTATGATCGGGGGCGATGTCTAAAACCGCGTGGGCAACCTCGTGGCAGACGGTAAACCTCTGACGCCTGTTGTTCTGATTGCAGTTCACGCAGATCTTGTATTTGCCCTTGGGCGTCTTGAACGACCAGCCATCTTCGCCGTCGTTCAAGGCTTCCTTTTTGATCGTGCCGTCGATTGCTGCCGCATAGATATCGACTGAGACCGGCTGCGCAAGCGGCCCGCATTTGCTGATAAACGCCCGTGCAGATGAAACGACTGACAACTCATCCATCATCGTCTTCCATCATCATGCGCCTGATGCGCGCGAGCGAGGTCGCGTAATCCGCGCGCGTGCCGCGATTCACAACGGTGGAAAGCATCTGCAGCTCCTCGGCGCTGATACTCTGATCCTGACGGACAAATTCCAAGATATTCGGATTAACGTTCTCCTGGCGCGCGAGGTGGCGCAGAACTTCGCGATCGCGCTTTGAGGCTGACAGCGCAGTCGCTAGCTTGTCCAAAACGTCTTCGGATGGGGCTTCCTTTACGCCCGTTTCAAGCCGGTGAATGTAGGCGTGATCGACCTCGCTGCGCTGGCCGAGATCCCTTAGGCTCAGCTTTCTTTCTTCCCTTAGGCCTTTCAACCACACACCCAGTGCTGTTTCCGGCATTCGCCCTCCTTGACAAATTTTTTTCAATCGCTATTTGTTGTCTGTGTGGACAACAGGCTCTGATCTGATGTGAATTAGACCAGGGCTTTTTTCGAACCCCTTCTGTTGTCTGGCCGGACACCAAAATGCCACCGGTCGGGGCGAAACGCAAGCGCCGCCAGAGGCGGGAAAGGATATAAGTCATGCTGGACATTGCTGCGTCGCACATCGTGCGCATCCACATCAATCGAGTGGCGATCAATTTGCCCAACCCAACGACCGGTGAAGCGCTCTATGCGCTGGCCGACATTAAGCAGCACGAGAGGCTCTACCGCGAGGTCGCGGGCGACGAGGAAGATGAGCGCATTCCGCGCGATGACACGCCGATCCATCTGACGCAGGATCAGCATTTCTACAGCCAGAAGGTCTTCGACATTCTGGTTAATGGCGATGACCACGAGATCGACACCAAACAGATCACTTACGCCCGCGTGGTCGATCTCTATATCGGGCAGGGCGGAAAGCCCTCGAACGAATATCTCGTCAAATACTCCCACGGTCCGGTCGAGAACCCGAGCGGCACGCTCGCACCGGGTCAGAAGGTGAAGGTGAAGGATGGAATGCGCTTTCGAGTTGCCGGAACTGGTGAATCATAACCCCTTCCTTCGTGATCTGGACGAGACGGGATACCTGATCGACTTCGTGGGCGGTTATTTCGTTATATACGGTCTGCCCTACCTCGACAGCGAGGCCGGCTTGCAGCACGGCGATTGGGCCTGCCCACTTGGTCTGACCGGCCCGGTCATCGGCCCCCCCGCCGATCACCAAGCCTGGTGGCGCGGCAGCCGACCCCACGACCAGCAGGGACGCGAGCTCAGGCTTGGCGGCGGTCCCAATCCCGTTGAGGTGACGCCTGATCTCGTCATGAGCTGCTCCTTCTCTTACAAGTTGATGGATGAGCAGGGCGCGCTGCGCGCGTACCAGTCGTTCGAGGAAAAGGTACAGACATACATCGATACGATCACGACGCCGGCGGTCAATGCTTATCCTCAGGCTACACCCCTACGTGGGATCGCCGTCAAGGCGGCCGCGCAGGGTTCGCCGCTGCGCTTTCCCGACACCATGTCCGCGCGCTATCACCTCAATGATCTCTCAGCGCTCATGCGCGGCAAGAAGGTCGCCATCGTCGGCCTTGGCGGAACTGGCTCCTTCATTCTCGATTCAGTGGCTCGTACGCATCTTGAGCAGATTGCGCTGTTCGATGATGACAAGGTCCATCTCCACACGATCTTCAGATGGCCGGGCTTTATCCCCGGCGCCATCGGCAAGCTGAAAGTCGAGGCGCTTGCCATGCACTATGATCAATGGCATGCGGGCATTGTGCCGGTCGCCGAACGCATCACGGCCGACAATGTTATTCGCCTCCGCGAGTTCGATTTCGTCTTCGTCTCGGTTGATGAGGGGCCGGCGCGCCTGTTGATCGTGGACTGGCTGAGTGCGAACAACATTCCCTTTGTCGATTGCGGCATGGGCCTGAACCGCTCGGCCGTCGGGCTCAGCGGCTTCGTGCGCATTACGGGCACCGACCGTGCCGCCTTCGACAACAATCGGGGTACGGTGCGTCTGCCGGTCGAAAACGCGAAGGCTGACGAATATCGCAAGCAGGCGCAGATTCCCGAGCTCAATGCGCTGAATGCCAACATGGCCGTGATCCGGTTCAAGCAGCATTTCGGGTTGCTGGACCGGGAGAGTGATGCGACCTCGATAATCTTCGATACCGTAACCTTCGAAATGGACCGGGCGGGGGGAGTCTAGATGAGATTTCGCTATGAAGCGGTCGAGCGCATGCCCAAGCCTTTGGTGCCGGGCGTCGTCTATCACAGCGAGGAGTTCGAGATCGGGGCCCTGCTGTGCGCTTGCGGCTGTGGTCATCGTGTTTCGTTGCTGGTGCCCGACAGCCACCAGGTCACTGAACAAGGCGGTATGGCGACGGTGCGCCCTTCGATTGCCGTCTGCGATGCACCCTGCAATTCGCATTACTTCATTACGGTCGGCGAGGTTGAGTGGCTGCGCGCCTTCGATCCAGCCACGTCGCAAGCGGTGATGCGCAAGCAGATCGAACGCCACGCGCACGGCGACCCCGCGCGTCTGTCCTTCCTGAAGCGTGTGCTGTCTGCGCTGGGCCGTGTCTGGACCCGGTTCACTTCCTTTGGGCCGCCGCAGTAGCCCTCGTAACAGGCAGGCTGATCCCGGCCTGCCTGTTTTGTTGGTGTCAGTAGGCGACAGACAAAGCGAGCACGCCATGAGGCGCAAATGCCTCGATCTGTGGTTGATGAAGGCAAGCGCGACGGGCCGCAAGCGGCAATTCTGGCCCTGCCAACCAATGCCCGCTTCCAACAAGAAGCCAACGTCCGGAAGTGGGCATGGTCGACTTCGAGGGCATCGCCAGCGATGTCTGCTTTTAAGAAGCTGTGAAGTGGACCTTTACGGCCGTCAAAGGCGCAGAGCCGGCATTGGTTCGGGGCAGATCAGCTCGTCTTTTGTGCCCTATGTTTCGGCTTGCCGCCGGCAAGTTGCTTGAATGCATTCGCCCGCCTAGAAAGGTGCCCCCTCGGACTCACTGGTCGCTGTGACTTATTCGGACCCTGAAATTGCCTTCCGCCGCGATTTCTCTGACTTGTCGACGACAGGGAGCCCTGCCTTTCTGGCCTTGGCAAACGCTCGATCGCTCTCCAGGAACTCCGCCAGCATGAACGGGATCAGTTCCGCTACCGATTCGGACTCGCCATAGGTCTGACGATAAAGCGCCGCATAGTCCTTCAGTGCTTGGTTCAGGTCTGCACTTACGCTTATGGTGATCTTCGAAGGTGTCCGATCCGGAAGTTTGCCGAGTTTCAGATTGGTCATGATGACTCCAGTCAATTCGGGTACGGCCGTAGCACAAGATCCTTGTGCACGATGACGCGCAGTGGCCAACCAGGGCGGACGGTGATCGTGGGCTGAATATTGAGGTTCTTCTCGGTGATGCGCTGGCCAGCTTGACTGACGTTCTGCTGAGCGGATTCGCGGATTGCTTTGACCAGGTCGCTTTCGTCTTCCCCGAGGCTCAGCTCGGTGCCGACCCCTAGCAACGTGGCCAGCGCAACGCCTTTCATCAGCTGCCAGGTGTGGAAATCCACCTTGTCCTCAAGCCCGGCATAGCCGGCGGTGTCCGTCGCCGGCAGATTGTCGATTTCGATCGAAGAGCCGTCGGGCAGCAGTATCCGTTGCCAGACCAGCAGCGCGCGCCTTTGTCCAAAGGCAACAACGCTGTCATAGGTGCCAATCAGGCGAGAGCCTTGCGGAATGAGCAAGGTGCTGCCGGTGACTGTGTCGTGCACATTCTCGGTGACCTGTGCGACGACGAGGCCGGGCAAGTCGGAATTGATGCCAGTGATCAGGCTCGCTGCGATGACGCTGCCGGCCATCAGCTGATACGGCGAAGCGGGCGTCTGCAGTGCATGCAGATTGTAGATTCCACTTGTGTTCCGCTGGCTGACAAAATCGAGCTTGCGCTGTTGATTGTTTTGGTCGCCCTCGGCCGGTGCAACGGAAGCTGAATCGCGTGCGGCATCGGATTGTGGAGCCGTTCCATCAAAGGGTGGACGCCCGCCCTGCCCGTTGCCGGCGGCATCCGCTTGCCGGGGTCGATTTTCGATCCGGAAGAAGACTTGCGATTCGCGCGCCTCGATCGCCTGCTGTGCAAGGCGCTGCTCCTCCGCCGAAACCTCCTGGCCCGGCGCGATGCCCAGCTGGCGTTGGTGCTCAAGGATGGGGCGGCCGAGGTCGCCGGGCAGCGGTGGTCCAAGCACCGGAGGCTTGGGCTTGATCCCGGAATAGTCCTTAGGCAGCCTTTCAATTGCCTCCGCGGTTGGCTTCCGCTCGGTGTTGTAAAGCTCTTCAGCCTGCTCTTTGATGCGCAGCGCCGGTCCCTGCAGCGCCATCATGGTGACGCCTAGAACGCTGCCGGAACCAACAGCAGCAATGGCGACAATAATGCCGCGCTTGAAGCGCACAGCGCGGCGAGGCGAGGCCCGCAGCTGCAGCTGTTCTGGATCGAGTTTCGGTGGAGCATCGGAGCGGGAAGTATCCGTCATGGGCCGTCCCTCACCTGCTGGAACGCGAAAAGAGCAATATCCGCCGCGGCGCTTGCCTGCCGTCGGTCCTCGTGATGCGCACCACCTGCTGCTGCTTGGCGCCGAGGCGCAGTTCGGCCGCGGCGAAGAGGCGATCGACGATGTAATAGTTGCCCCGTACGCGGTAGTTGACGAGCTGGTTGTCCCCGTCAGCACCGACGATGAAGAGCGGCGGGGCCTCGCCCTGATCGATGCGGCGCGGAAACTCGATGTAGACCTTGCTGCCATCATCGAACGCGCGCGTCGGCCTCCAGGGCGGCATGTCGCCGGTAATCGAATAGCGGAAGCGAATATTTTCGAGAGCCACATTCGACGCCACTGGCATAGCGGCGTCGGCCTGCGCATTGCGCCGGCGTAGCGCGATGATCTGGTCCTCGCTGTAAGTCCAGGAGATGGCCGCCATGGCGGTCTTATCCGTGCTTTGAAGCTGCAGGTGATAGCTTCGCCGGTCCGTGGTGATCACCAGATTGGTGGCAAGTCCTGGCGCGAAGGGCTTCACCAGCACATGGGTGCGCTGGTCATCGCCGGAGCCACTGACGGTGTCGCCAATTACCCAGCGCACTGTGTCGCCGGCCGACACGGATTGGAGTTTCTCGCCTGACTGCAGAGCGATATCGCTGACGCGCTCCGGTGCGGCATAGAGCTGGTAGAGCGCGCCTTCGGCAAAAGGGTAAACCTGCACCGCATTCACATAGCCATATTTGGTGGGTTGCTGCGTCGCCGCCTTGTTGGCATCGGCGACACGTTCTTCAGGCGAGCGCCTGTCTTCAGCAGCCTTGCCCGGCTCGGGCTGCAACTGGCCGGGCAGCGGCAGCGGTGTCGGCACTTCCACGACCTTGACGGGCTTCTCCGGCGCCTTCTCGATTGCCGCCGGTTGGAACTTGGCAGCATCATAGGAAATCTGAGGTGGCGGCACCGGCTTCGAGGCACAGGCGGAGATGACCGCAGCCGACGTCGACAGGACCAGCGCAGTGCGAAGCGACGAGAGTCTATTTATCATTGGCGGACTCCTTTGGGGGAACGGAAGTCTGCGCGGCACTGTCGAGCTCGCGCGACCAGTCGATGGCATTGATGAAGACGCCGAGCGGGTTTTTGCGCAGCTGATCGGTATTGTTCGGCGGCCGGATCACAATGGTGAGGATCCCGGTCCAACGCGTTGTGCTGGCGAGGCTGCCGCGCTCAAAGACCTGCTCGGTCCATTTGACTTGAAAGGAGCTGTCGGACGCTCGAACCACGCTCGTCACCTGCACCGAGACGCTGCGCGTGCCGATCTTGCCGAACGGATCATTGGCCTTAGCGTACTCGTTGAGAAAGAGGGCTGCACGGTCGGTGGCAAAGTCGTAGGCCGAGAGCCAATTCTGCCGCACCAGCACCGGATCGGTGGAGACGGAGCGGACATTCTGGATGAAATGGCCGAGATGCCAGGCAATCTGAGCATCGTCGGGCTCGTAGGTTTGGATTGCCGGCGCGACAGCCCGTGTTTCACCGAAGCGGTCGACCTCGACAACATAAGGCACGACGCGGCCCTGCATCGACTGCCACAAGAGTCCACCAGAGAGCCCGATGGCCAGAGCGAGGCAGCCAAAGGCCATCAGGCGCCAGTTCCTTGCCTGCACGCGCGCAGTGCCGATGCGCTCGTCCCAAAGTTGGGCGGCCTTCTGGTATGGTGTGACGGGGTGGGGCGTCTTCCCGTAACGCTGAACAGGTCGCTTGAAGAGCATCTAGTCTTCCTTATCGTTGAGAGAGGGGTTGGCCCCGCTTCCACCCCGGTCCCCATCGCGGACGGCCTGCGTGGCGGCGTGGCGATGGGCGCGCGCGGTCTGTTCGGAACGCAAGCGCCTCGCCCATGCCGGCGCGGCATTGGCACCTGACGCGGCAGGGTTTCCGGTCATTGATGCGGTCGGGGTGCCGCCCGTCGCGGTCCAGGCGGCATCGCGGCCGGCATCGGCGCTGCGCCGGAATGGTTCTGTTGCAGATCGCATTCCCCGCATCGCGGCGCCGCCAGCTGCGCCGGCAACGCCCTGCAGTCCAGCAGCTACGCCGGAGAGGCCGGACTCGGGCGATGTTGCACGCCCCATCTGCCAAGCTGTGGAAGCAGGCGATCCCATGGCCGTGCCGGCTCGAACGGCGGCGAGACCGCCGCCGGTTGCCATGCGCGCGCCGGCAAGCGCCGCACCTCCGGCAACGAGCGTTGATCCGGCGGCCGCCGCGGTGGTTCCGAGTGCGGCTCCCGCGCCAAGCTGCGGCGCGCCGGAAACAAGACCTGAGGCAATTCCCGGCCCGAAAATGCCGAGCCCAAGCAGCGCCAACGCGCCCAGTACCTGTGACATGGCCGCGGCCAAGTCCGGCTCCTTGCCTTGCAGCGCGGAAGCGAATTCGCCGAAGAGCGTGGAGCCGATGCCGACGATGACAGCAAGCACCATCACCTTAATGCCCGACGAGATCACATTGCCGAGCACGCGCTCGGCCAGAAACGCCGAGCGGTTCCAGAGCGCGAAGGGCACCAGAACAAAACCGGCCAATGTGGTGAGTTTGAACTCCAGGATGGTGATGAAGAGCTGAATCGAAAGAATGAAGAAGGCGATGAGGACTAGGAACCAGGCGAGAAGCAGCACGAAGATGGTCAGCGCGTTGCCAAAGATGTCGGGGAAGCCGACTAGCTGGCTCGCTTGATTGAGCAGCGGCCAGGCGCCCTCGAAGCCGGCCGCGGCAATGCGGCCTGGCCGCAGGAGACTGTCGGCGGACAGATTGCCGCCCGATGCGTTGATGCCGAGCCCGGCAAAGGAATGGTAGATGATGTCGGCGAGGTTCTTAAAATTGTTCAGGATGAAGGCGAAGGCGCCGACATAGAGCACTTTTCGGGCAAGCCGGCCAAGAACATTGGGCTCGCCGCCGAACGCCCAGACCAGGCCTGCCAGCGTGATGTCGATGCCGATCAGGATGGTGGTGAGAAAGGCGACGTCGCCCGAAAGCAGACCGAACCCGCTATCAATATAGCCGGTAAAAGTCTCCATGAAGCGATCGATGACGCCGAGGTCATTCATGTCGCCGCCTTCCTCGTTGTCTTGAAGAACTACTGATCAGTTGCCGGGATAGGCCGTACCGGTGCCCAGGAAACGCTTCGTCGTCTCCCGGGCGGCTTCCTCGGACTGCGCCTTGCGGGCAGCATCTTCGGCTTCAGCCCGGAACTGGGTCGCGAGCAGCGTCTGGATCTGCATCTGCTGCTTGGTCGAAAGTGCGATCAGCTGATTGGTGGCCTGGCTTGCCTCAAGGGCACCTGCCGCGCCCTGACTGCGGTTGACGAGATCGGCAAGCAGGTCGCCGTCGGCCCGCACGTTCTCCACGATCTGCGACTGCGCGCTCATGGTTTGGCGGAACGCCTGCATGGCGTTTTGCCAGCGCTCGCGCGCGGCGCTCGCCACATCGCTGACCTCGATTGTGGCGTCGTAGCTTTCCGGATATTGCACACGCCACTGGTTCTGAAGCTTGTCGAGATCGAAGCTCAAGCCGCTGGCCTGGGTCATCAGGCCGTCGATCCGTTGGAGCGAACCTGTGAGCTGGCCCACGGAAGAAAAATCCAGGCGCTGAAGGTTCCGCGCCATGTTCTGCAGCATGGTCGCCTGGTTCTGAAGCGACTGGATCTGGTTGTTTATCTGCTCCAGGGAACGTGCCGCTGTCAGCACGTTCTGCGCATAATTCGACGGATCGAACACGATTAGGGCATGGGCCGGCTGGACGTAGTCGGCCATCGGTTTTGCGATTAGGGAAACGGTGATCAGGCTGGTGAGAAGGCGGCGCCGCATCATGACGATTGCTCCTTGTCTGGTTGAGGGAATTGCTGGAGAAGCTCGGCAGCCCAATCGAGGCCGCGCGCACTCAGGAACCGGGAGGCAAAGCCCTCCTGCCCGTGCTCTGACAGGACGGTGTCGATCAAAGCTTGCGTGGCCGGATCAGAGGCGCCGCAGAGCGCAAGAGCGATCGGGCCGAGCCCGAGCTCGAAGAGGCGGTTGCCGCGGCGCGACTGCAGATAATACTGGCGCTTCGGTGTGGCACGGGCGACCAATTCGATCTGCCGCTCGTTCAGGCCGAAGCGCTCATAGGCTGCCCGCGCCTGCGGTTCCACGGCACGGTCATTGGGAAGAAAAATGCGCTGTGGGCAGCTCTCGATGATTGCCGGCGCGATCGACGAGCCAGCGATGTCTGCAAGTGACTGCGTGGCGAAAATGACGGAGACGTTCTTCTTTCGCAGCACCTTCAGCCATTCGCGGATGCGGGCGGCAAAGAGCGGGTTGTCGAGATAGACCCAGGCCTCGTCGAGCATGAGCAATGTTGGCCGGCCGTCGAACCGCTCCTCGAGGCGATGGAAGAGATAGGTAAGCACCGGCAGCACAGCGCCTTGGCTGTGCATCAGCTCTTCGGTCTCGAAACACTGCACATCCGACAAAGCCAGCCGATCTTCATCGGCATCGAGCAGCTTGCCGAAGGGACCGTCGAGCGTGTAGGGCATCAACGCGGCCTTGAGCCCATTGGACTGAAGCAGAACCGACAGGCCCGTCAGCGTGCGTTCCTGCGCCGGCGCGGTGGCAAGGCTGGTGAGTGCCGACCAGATTGCCTCCTTCACCTCCGGCGTGACGGTGACATTCTCATGGGCGATGAGGCCGGCGATCCATTCGGCTGCCCAGCTGCGGACAGCCCGGTCGTTGACATTGCGCAGCGGTTGGAAGGCAAGCGCACCGTCCGCACCAAGCCCATGGTGCTCTCCACCCATGGCGAGTGTCGCCGCGCGAGCCGAGCTGCCCTTGTCGAAGACATAGACCTGTGCGCCGGCATAGCGGCGGAACTGCAGAGCGACGAGGGCAAGCAGAACCGACTTGCCGGCACCAGTTGGACCAACGATCAGCATGTGACCGACATCGTCGACATGGGTGGAAAGCCGAAACGGGGTCGACCCGCTGGTCTCGGCAACAAGAAGCGACGGTGCTTCGATCCGGGTGACTTTCGCGAGATGCTCGTTTGTCGCCGGACCGGCCCAAACCGACGATAGCGGCATGAGATGGGCAAGGTTCAATGTATGAATGAGCGGCTGGCGAACGTTGGCATAGACATGGCCGGGCAACGAGCCGAGCCACGCCTCGACCGCATTGACGCTTTCACGGATTGTGGTGAAGCCGAGTCCGTTGACGATGCGCTCGACCGCGCGAAGTTTCTCCGCGGCGGCTTGGCGATCCTCGTCCCACACCGTCACGGTAGTGGTGAGATAGCCGAAGCCGACATGATCGCCGCCCAACGCCTGAAGTGCTTCGTCGGCATCAAGCGCCTTGTTGTCGGCATCGCTGTCGACGAGCGGGACCGGTTCGTTGGTCACAACCTCGCGGAGGATCGCGACGATCGATTTGCGCTTGGCAAACCACTGCCGCCGCAACCGGGTCAGTGTCTTTGTGGCTTCCGTCTTGTCGATCGGGATGAAGCGCGTCATCCAGCGATAGGCGAAATCCTGATGGTTGAGCGCGTCGAGGATCCCTGGCCGGGTGACGTTCGGGAAACCAAGGATGGTGAGGGTGCACAGATGCTGCTCACCCAGCATCGGCTCCAGGCCGCCGGTAAGCGGCGCGTCAACCAGAACACCGTCGAGATACATTGGCGTTTCCGGCATGGCGACCGGATGGCGGTAGGTCGAGATTGTGCCGTGCAGATATGTTAGCGTCTCGGCATCATCGAGGGCGCGCACTTCCGGCATGAAGCCGGACAGCAAATCCAGGACGCGGTCGGTCTCGTCGCGAAACCACGCCACCTCCTGGCGCCAGTCTCTAGCCCCTCCCGAGTGATGCGAGTCGACCAGTGCGCTTTCCGCCCGCGCCTGGCCATCTGGCGCCGGCATGAAGACCAAGGTCAGATGATAGCGACTCTCGAAGTGCGCGACCTTGCCCTCGAAGGCCGCGCGCCGTTCCTCATCGACCAGCCATGAGGCAGCATCGGGAAAAGCCGAGCTCGGATAGCCCAGCGCTTCAGCGCGCTCGGCCTCGAAAAACAACCCCCATCCGGAGCCCAACCTTCGTAGCGCATTGTTGGCTCGTGCGCAGATGCCGACCAACTCGGCTTCGGTCGCGCTTTCAAGGTCGGGGCCACGGAACCGGAAGGTTCGCTGGAAGCTACTGTCTTTATTGAGCACGATGCCGGGCGCGACCAAAGCGGCCCAGGGCAGATGGTCGGCAAGCCGATCGGCTTTGCCGCGATACTCCGAAAGGTTCAGCATGCAAGCCACCCCTTCAGGCGAAGATGACGGACAAGCACGCTGGCGAAGTCCGGATCGCGGCGAGCGGCAAAGACCGCGAGGGTGTGGCCGGCGATCCAGAGCGCCAGTCCGGCGATCCACTGCTGCAGGCCAAGGCCTATTGCCGCGGCCACCGTGCCGTTGAGGATCGCCACCGCTCGCGGCGCGCCGCCCAGCAGGATCGGCTCGGTCAATGCCCTGTGAACGGGGACTTCGAAACCCTCGACATGCTGCTCTCCGGTGGCCATCAGACGAGTGCCCCGCCGCCGAAGGAGAAGAAGGAGAGAAAGAAGCTCGATGCCGCGAAGGCGATCGACAGGCCGAAGACAATCTGGATCAGCCGGCGAAAACCGCCTGCCGTGTCACCGAAAGCAAGGGTCAGGCCGGTGGTGATGATGATAATCACCGCGACGATCTTGGCGACCGGTCCCTGCACCGACTCAAGGATCTGCTGCAGCGGCTGTTCCCAAGGCATGCCGGAGCCCGCTGCGTGGGCCGGGACGGTGAGAAGAAACGCGAGCGCGGTGGACGAAAGGAAGCGAAGCTTCTTGAGCATGAGGTGACCTTTCAAAACTGCTGGAGTTGCGGAAGCGTGAGCGGGGTGACGGCGTAATCACCGCTGCTGTCGAGACCGGTGACCTCAGCGATCGCGTCAATGCGGCGCGAGGATCCGCGCCCAGCGATGAAGACGATCAGATCTACCGCATCAGCGATGAGGCGGCGGGGAACGGTGACGACGGCTTCCTGGGCGAGCTGCTCGATACGGTAGAGAGCGGAGCGCGCCGAATTGGCGTGAACCGTCGCGATGCCGCCGGGATGCCCGGTGTTCCATGCCTTCAGCATGTCCAGGGCTTCCGCGCCCCTGACTTCGCCCACGATGATGCGGTCGGGTCTGAGCCGCAGGGTCGAGCGCACGAGATCGGCGAGCGTGACCGACCCCCGCCTCGTCCTCAAGGCAACGCAATCCTTCGCCGCGCATTGCAGTTCGCGCGTGTCCTCGATCAGGATCACCCGCTCGTCGCAATCGGCGGCTTGTGCCAGCAGCGCATTGGCAAGTGTTGTCTTGCCCGACGACGTGCCGCCGGCGACCAGGATGTTGCGCCGCTCGCGGACCGCCTTCTTCAGCGCATCGGCCTGCAGCGGCAGCATGACGCGGTCGGCGACATAGTCGGCCAACGTGTAGAGTTTCGCCGCAGGCTTTCGGATGGCGAAGCATGGCCCCAGCACGACAGGCGGCAGCAGACCCTCGAAGCGCTCGCCCGATGGCAATTCGGCGCTGACAATCGGATTGTCAGCATGCGCCTCGGCGCGCACGTGGGAGGCGACCAGGCGGATGATGCGTTCGGCCTCAGAAGGATGCATGTGCACGCCGGTGTCGACCCGGCCTTCACCAAACCGGTCGAGCCGCAGCGCACCGTCGGGATTGACCATCACCTCAATGACGGTCGGATCGGCAAGGGCTTCGGTGATCGCCGGACCCATGGCGGTGCGCAGCATGACGCGGCGGCGATGGTCGGCTTCCGGATGAGAACTCATCCTTCCCCTCCCCTGCGATCGTCGGTGCCAAGTGACCGTTTCCCGGAAGCGATTTGGCGGCCGACCTGTTCGACGAATTTGTCGAAGCGCTCCTGGGCAATTGCTTGCGTGGCCCTGTCCGGCACCGGCGTGTGAGCATGAAGCGTGATCGAAAAGCGGATGAAGAGCGCCAGGCTCTCCAGGATCATCTCGACATCGCGCCTGACATGTCCGAGGTCGCGGGAAAGACGGTCGAGCCTCTTGCCGTAGCGCTGGTCGAGTTCATTCTCCCCACGCCGCTCGATAAAGGTCTCGACCGCGTGCGCCACAATGGCCGATTTGGTGGTCGATGGATTGCGGCTGAGGTTCTCCAGCTTCTCGCTCAACTCGGGTTCAAGCAAAAACTGGTGACGAATGCGGTGGGGCTTCATGCTGCTCGTTCCCTCTGACCGGCGCTGATGCACCGGCGACGGGAACGAGCATCGTCGAGATCCTCGAAATCGCTTACGGCCGTTATCTACGCTGAGATGCGCCCGCGTATGGCACGCCGTTCAGAAGCCGGGCACGATGTCCTTGTCGTCGCCCATTCCCTCGTTGAGGCCGTACGCACGTGCGGCGGTGGAAATCCGATCCATGACGCGCTTGTCGGCGAGCGTCTCGCAGTCATCGTCTGCGGGCGTGAACAGATCGCCCTGATCAGGCTCCTGGACGACGAGGGTCCGTTCTTCGCGCAGGCCCGGATGGCGCTGCTGCTGGACACCTCCGTCTTCGATTGCCGCGCCGGCACTGTCGTCATCGCCAGCAAGACGCCGATCCACGCCGCGCACCTGTCCGCTCCAATCGTCCGGGCGCGACGTGGGCCGATCCGCGTAGGCACCGTCGCGCAGCACCGGCGAAGGCAGCACTCGCTCCGTGAAATTCGGATCCTGGTAATAACGCAACTTCTTGGCGCGAATCGGCGGCAATCCCGAAACCAGGATTAGTTCGTCAGCCTGCGGCAACTGCATCACCTCACCCGGCGTCAGCAGGGGGCGAGCGGTCTCTTGGCGGCTTACCATGACGTGGGACAACCAGGGCGCCAACCGATGGCCGGCATAGTTGCGCATCGATCTGAGTTCCGTCGCGGTACCGAGCGCGTCCGAGATGCGTTTGGCCGTGCGCTCGTCATTTGAGGAAAAGGCAATCCGCACATGGCAATTGTCGAGAATGGCGTTGTTCTCGCCATAGGCCTTGGAGATTTGGTTCAACGATTGCGCTATCAGATAAGCGCGGATGCCGTAGCCTGCCATGAAGGCGAGCGCAGTCTCGAAGAAGTCGAGCCGACCGAGCGCCGGAAATTCATCCAGCATCATCAGGAGCTGATGCTTGCGGCTCTTCTTTGGATCGCCCTCCAGGCGCTCGGTCAGCCGCCGGCCGATTTGATTGAGCACCAATCGCACCAGGGGCTTAGTGCGCGAGATATCCGACGGCGGCACGACCAGATACAGCGACATCGGTCGCTCGGCATCCACAAGGTCGGCAATGCGCCAGTCGCAGGCCGATGTTGCCGCGGCCACCGTTGGATCACGATAGAGCCCGAGAAACGACATGGCGGTCGAGAGAACGCCTGAGCGCTCGTTCTCTGACTTGTTCAGCACCTCACGAGCCGCCGAGGCCACGACCGGATGGACCTGGGGCTTGTCCACCGTGCCGAGGTGGTTTGTGGTCATCATCCGCTGCAGTGTCGCAGCGAATGAGCGTTGCGGGTCCGACAGGAAGGTGGCGACACGGGCGAGTGTCTTTTCCTCTTCGGCGTAGAGCACGTGCAAGATGGCGCCAACTAGGAGTGAATGACTGGTCTTCTCCCAATGGTTCCGCCGCTCCAGCGCGCCTTCCGGATCGACGAGAATGTCGGCGATATTCTGAACGTCGCGGACCTCAACTGGACCTTTGCGCACTTCCAGCAGCGGGTTGTACCGCGCCGATCTCGGATCGGTCGGATTGAACAAGAGACAGTGCGAGAACTTCGACCTCCAGCCAGAGGTCAGCTGCCAGTTCTCGCCTTTGATGTCGTGAATGACGGCCGAGCCGGTCCAGGAAAGAAGGGTTGGAACAACGAGTCCGACGCCCTTGCCCGAACGTGTCGGCGCAAAGGCCATGACGTGTTCTGGTCCGTCATGGCGCAGATAGCGATAATTCAGTCCGCCAAGGAAAACGCCGGCCGGCTGAAACAGCCCCGCCTTCTCGATTTCCAGCTTCATGGCCCATCGTGAGGACCCATAGGTGGTGACCAACCCCCGCTGCCGTGCGCGCCAGAGGGACCCAGCTATCGCGGCGGCACAGCCCAGGAACCCGCTGGCTCCGGCAAGTATGCCAGCCTTGTCGAAGACTTCAGGCGCATAGGCGTCAAATTGGAACCACCATTCGAACAGTTTCCACGGCTGGTAGATCGGCCAGCCGACTGTCACAAACCATGGCGCGCCCAGTGGCGGCTGATAGGAGAGCATGTGGGCGCACCATTGGGTTGCAGTCCACACGCCAAGAATGACAATTGCGAATACGACAGCGATCTGCCCAATCAGCAACTTCGTGGGTGTCAATGGCTTGCTCCGCTCTTCTGGGCAGACGGACCAAACATCGCGCCGAGCGATGAGAATTCGAACGGCCGCTACGTGCGACTAGGTGCGATGACAAGGTTGATAGGCATTGTTCAGCTGCGAACAGCAAAAATCCGCCGCAGCAACCGATCGGCGGTGCCAGGTACGCGGTTTGGTCGCAGAAGATGTTGGGGCTTCAGGCGCGGGCACATTGAAGATGTGCTGACAGACAAACCTTTGGAGCCGACGCGTTTGTGCGATTAGCGAGCTGAAGGGCTCGGCGAGAAGTCGTCGTTCTCAATCGGGCGACGGGGATACATCGGCGAAGACGGCATAAGGCAGGATGGGCCAGACCGAGCCGACGGCAAGGTCGTAGCCAAGGCCTTGGAGCGCATAGCGCCTGGCCGGGAGGCCGCCGCCAGTCAGGCTTACGCGGCGCGTCGTTGAGCGAGGTGAAGACCCGAACGGGCTCGACGAGGGTCCACGGCGGTCACAATGTTGTGGTGGTGATCGCAGTAGACGCGATCCGGCGAAGTTGGCCCAGCACAAAAACGATAGCCGCCGGGTACTGACGGGTCTTCGCTCACCGGGAAGCGGCACTGATAGAGGCCTAGCTGAATGAGAGGGACGTCTCTCGAAGTTAGTCTGATATTTTCAGGCATGATGGTTTCCTAGTTCACAGCAATTGCCGGCTGACGGCCGCAGTGCGACCCGTCGGGGCGAGCTTCTCTCGTTTGGGAGGGCTACGGACTATATGGTGTTGGTAGCACCGTCAATGAAGCCCGACGCCCTGCTTCTGAAGCCAATAGTTTGCGACTTAAGGCCACACCCGCGAACGCATTGGCAATCTACCATCGTGTCCCCGAGGCACCCGCCCGCCGCGGTTTGCCGGGTGGGGCCCTAGGCCCACTCGCGGCGCTCGCACTCGATCTCGGTGCGGGTTTGCCGTGTCTCATCGCCCTGTCAGCGCCTTGCAAATGAGCGAAACCAAGCTGTCGCGCGCTCGCTCGTGGAGTGCGCCTTTCGGCCGCCATGCAAGGAAATCATCAACGCTCATCCAATCAGCCGGGTTTGTGTCGGCGTCTGGCTGGCTGAATTCCACATACAGATGCAGTTCGTCCGGCACAAAGACGACCCTCCACGATCCTTTGATGTCATTGGCAAGGTTATAGGCGAGGACGGTCATGGCGGGGCACTCCTTTCGCCGTGGAGCGTGCCTATCTCACGGGAAAATTCCATCGCCAGAAGTTGGTATTGACGCTCCCGCTTTCTCAGAAATCCAACGTCCGCATGATGCCGAAAGGTGCGGCTAGCTTTTTGTGTATCCTGGTTGGAACACGGGACCGCCGCGCAAGTTCGGTGCACGCAGCCATTCCTCCCCTCCAGGTATTGCTGCAGATCGGTATCCCGATCGGCCCGCGCTCCCCGCAAGGGCGCGGGCCTCGGCCTGTGGTGCTCATGCCATCTACTTCGATCCGCAAGATGGAATATGATCTGGATAGAAGGACCCTCTCGGTGTGGTTCGTCGCCAGCGGCAAGCGGTACGAGTTTGAGGGGGTACCGCCGGAAACCTTTGCCGCGTTCCGGGCCGCGTTCGCCAAGGGCCGCTATTTCAACGACCACATCCGCAACAGTTTCCGCTACCGTCTGGTTGCGAGCGATAGCGACCCGGGATGACCTGACCTGCCGGCGGCTCAATCGTCCTGTCGCTCCAACCGGCGGTTGGTGGACGCGTTGCCGCCGTTGCGCTTAGGGCTGGTTACGGTCCGCGCTCACTTGGCAAGCCCACCCCGCATCCCCCCGCCTGGTGCAAAGCGTTTGATCGGTCCCGCCGTTCTGGCAGTGCGGCGGGACTTTTTTGCGGTCCAGGTGGAACATCGGCGCGCGGGGAAGGCGCGGTGCACGCAGCACCCTTTTCTCATCCAACGTACGTCGGTGGCGCGCTGAAGGGTCTCAACGTCGGTCTGCCGCCGGAGCTCAACTAGCTGGACTATTGCTCGACCGGAAGCGGCTCGTGCTGCGGCTCAGCGTGGTGGAACACCTGTCCAAGATCGCGCGCGTCGAACGTTTGGCCGCAGACTGGGCAGTAGACCAAGTGCTTCGACTCGTCCTCTACCGGCCCGTCATGCGGCCTGCCCTCATAGCCTGTCGCGATGTTGTCGGTTCTAATCCGGGGCAACGACAAGTGCCTTTCGTCGTTTTGGCGGCCGATATTTCTCCATTAGCCGGACCTTGTCACGGTCGACCGTGACCAGCGGCCCGAGGCCGATAGTCACGGTGTCCTCGTCGATGCGCGTGACCTCGCCTTTCAGGTCGATTTGCTGGCCTCGGTTCACCTTGGTGTGGTCGATGATGGAATGTGGGAAGTCGTAACCTGGGATCGAGACCCTTACGCGGTCCTCTGTTACCCGCGTCAGAACCCTGGCCGTAATCGCCACCTGGTCACCAATGCCTATTCTCCGAGCCATGCCATGGATTCTGGTGCGGGCAGTGTCTTCTTCAAGAGGCCTCTAATATACGCCGGCCATCCTAAGGCTGACCTACGACCAGAGTTACAAAAGTTGAACTTCACCGGGGAACACTCCTTCTGTCTGCCTGTTCAATTTGCCAGGCGCATCCCGCGCATTCAGACAGGAGAAAGAAGATGAAACGCATCCTTTTGGCTTCGGCCGTGCTGGCGGTGTCGGCCGGGCTTTCCTTTGCCCAGACGACGAGCGGAACTTCGAGCGGAACCTCGACCACCACAACCATGCCCAGCACGACGGATCAGGGCACCGGCACGACGAGCAGCGGGACCAACATGTCCGGCGATCAGGGCACCGACACGACCACCACCAGCGGCACCACAAATCCGAACTCGGCCAGAGACTGCGCGCCCGGCCAGCAGACTGGCAGCGCTCAGCAGGCGGCGCCTGGTCAGCAGGACACGACAGCCAATACCGCCGCGCCGGGCCAGGTGAAAAAGACCGACGAAGGTTGCTGATTGGCACATCGGCTCAGGTTGGGAATCACCAGCGTGTGGCTGGCTGATCTCCCCCGACCACCGCCTGAACTCAACTCGGCTGGCGAGCAAGTTCCCGCCAGCTCAACGTTCTGATGCTGAAAATACTGGACCAGATCTATGCGGTCTCACCGTTAGCGCCAGCGAAGCGACGACACCGGGGCGGGACAGGCGGGGCCGCTACAGCTCCAGGCTTGTCTTCCCGGTGCGCACGGCGTCGACGACTTCGCGCATCGAGTCGAGGACGAGCTGCCGACGATCCGCATGCGGATCAGCAACTCAGGGTCGATCGAGGGACGGCCGACCGGGCAGGCCGCACCCTATACCCAAGCGGAAAGGCCACGCCCACGCCTGGACACGGCCAGTGTATATCGGCGGGCTGCTTGCCAATGAGCTCTAGTGATGTCGAGCGCCGGCTGCGCCGATATGAGCGTGGAGGCCACGAACAGGCGTATCAAAGGTCTGGCCTGATCGCGCCGGCTGATGATGCGCATAAAGGCCTGGGGGCCAGGCATCAGCGGCTCGGCCGTCGCCACGATCTCGGCCTGCCGCCACTTGTAGAAGGGCGCCAGATACTGGCGGATGGCCTTTAGCGTAGCGTCATGCTGGAGCGCCAACGGATCGGGATCGATGCCGTCAAAGGCGACAAGACCAAGTACCCAGGACGGAAGCCAGCAGCGATGGGGAAGCGCGACAAGATCGTGAAGTTGGATGCCGAGGGCATGACCAGAACAGCGATAGCCAAAGGAACTGGGGGTCAGTGAGCGGAGCGTTTATCCGGCGCTTCAGGGGACCGGTGAGCGCCTATAGGTGACCACTAGGACTACGAGGCGAATTAGGCCCCACCAGACTATGAAACGCTCCTCGCCTAAGCTGACCCGCGCTCTTCCGTATCTTGACCCTCGCTTCAGACGCCTGTCGAGGAAGTGTTCGACGCTGGCCATCACCCGTGCGCCCGCACGCTCGCTGCGAACATAGAGGGCAGTCGTCGGCGTAGCGAACGAAGCAGTGCTTGCGTCGCTCCAGTTCCTTGGCGAGTTCGTCCAGCATTCCGACTTTGAAACATGGCTGATTTCCACACAGTCGCGGCGGGGCAAGACCGGCTTTTAAGCGGTTGAGACGGATCATGGATGGTCGCTGGCTCTGGATGACGGAAACGGATCAAAACGACGGCTGGATGCTCTGCATAGTCAACGAGATCACAATCTGCGGCTTCGGAAGCGAGGCTAGTCTCCATGACGTCAGGGCACGCCGCCGCTTCCGGTCTGCCAGTCTGGCGCATGTGTCAACAGTTCCGAGCCGAAGCACTGCACCGCCCTCCCAGCCAAAGAAAGTTGGCTCGCCCGACTGGCAGAAGAAGGCCTCGATGCTTCGCGCCTTCGCGGGGCCGTCAGCCAGACCATCGCCGATGAGCCGCCGAAGGAACGTGGCATCCTTGCCGCGCTGCGCCGATCCCGCTGCCGGAGCCGATCTCCAGGTCAAGATCTGATGCGACATCTGCTCGATACAAACCGCCTCGGAGCCCCTGCTCTAAAGGACGGCCCAACGAAACGACCATAATCTTTTCATCTCCTCCCTCACAGCCGTCGAATTCGTCGCGGTGTGCTTGAGAAGCCGTCGGGCAAGCGGCGTGACGAGCTCGAAAAATAGTTCGCGGCGTCGGACGGTGCACAGATGCTTTTTGCCGGTCGGGTCCTGTTGTTCGACGAGAAGGATGGTCCGGCGAGGCAAAGAGCCGGGCCCAAGGAGAGCCTGCTCAGCCTCAATCGCATCGGCCAGCGGTTCTTTGAATTCGCGGTAATCCACATTCATGCAACCACTGCCCTTGTCTTCGCGTTTAGCTGCGTTCAATCGTGGGGAGCGACAAGAATGCGGGCCTTCAGTCCAATTACAATCTGCCTCAATCGCAACCTGACGGTGGTCGCGTCCATAGCCGACGCAATGAAGGTGCTTCAGCAACCATGGCCTAGAATGGGAAAGCCGGGGCGGCTCAACGCGATCCGAATGGTCGAGGAGTCCCTCGCCGGGCATTGCAGCCAGCAAGCTGCGCTCGAGGCCTTCAAGGCGGCGGCTGAACAGGGACTCCTTAGAACAAGAGGGACCACCGCAGGTCTGGGGAAAATTGCGCGGATGGTTGAAGATCTGATGTGAGGTCATGCCGCCCTCGCTAACACTGAAGAGCCGCCCCACTTGAAGCCCGAAATACTGCCTTCTCCCGCGGCAGCCGAAACGCCTCAAACGGGCTATTAGCCTGGACGTGAGAAGGCCCTGGCTTCGTCCGGGACAGCCAGGACCCAAGTCGCGGCGGTGGCAACTAATCTGGTGGTGGCCGTCAGCTGGTTCAGCCAGGTCGGCACGAGAACCGAAGATAACCGGGACTGTGCCGGCGTTGGCATTCGCAAAGAGGGGCACTCTGCATCGTTCTCGATGGCTAATCAGCAGGAAGGAACGTCTTGGCCTCTTTGGCAGCAGCCTCGAAGGCCTGACGGACCTCCACCGGGGTCAGCCGCCCCTAAAATGCGTCGGCGCAGGACTGGATCGCCAGCTTCCACTTCGGTCCCCTCTTCGGCCACTTCATGTTCCTCGGCGGCTCCCTTGACGTGGCTCACCCCGTAGGTGAGCCCAGGTCGGTTGGCCCTGACGTAGACCGGAGGGGATAACCAGTGGAGTGCCATGAGGGGGAACTTAGGCGGGAAGAGCCCGTTGACCACCCCAGCTGTAGGCGCGGATAGGGGAACGATGTAGGCCCCTCGCGGGTTTAGAGGTTGCAGTTGCAGCGGTCGTTCTTCGGATGTGCAGCCGCTGTGGCGGGGGTCCGTCGCCTCTCCTTGCTGGCGGCGGGCTCCGCAAAGCGCGGTGTTGGTCGGAGATAATAGAACCTTATACCGCAATCCAACTTAGCTAGTTGTAATGTCCCCTCCTCTTTTGCAGCAGCCAGGAATGCCCTGCAGGCCTCCTCCGGCTCCATCTGACGCTGCCCCCAGTTTCTATCCATTTTTGAGTTCCTCAGCCCTCCAGGAACGCCAGAAGCGCCGCATTCACCGCGTTGCTCTCTTCGCGTTGAACCCAATGCGTCCCCTCCTCGAAAGTCTGCAGGCGGCCATCGTCGCAAAGGGCGAGACTGCGCTTGGCCAGCCCGGATTCCAGAGCCTGGTCCTGCATCCCCCACATAACAAGAGTAGGCGTCGTGATCCGCTCCTTCAGGCTCGGGCGAAAGCGCAAGGCGCGATACCAGTTGAGCATGCTGGTCAGCGCTCCCGGCTGCTCCCAAGCCTGCCGATATTCTGCAATCTCCTCTTCTTCGAAGGCGCCTTCCCGGCTGGATGTCCTGAGTGCTCGTGCGAGCAAGGCCGAGCGGCGCGCACCCAAAACGGCTTCGGGCAGCAAGGGGCTCTGGAAGAAAACCGCGTAGCTGCTCCGCAGAAACTGCGTCGGAGATCGCAGGGCATGGGTAAACAGCACCTCGGGATGGGGCGCATTCAGGATGACGAGCTTGTCCAGGCGATGAGGCAACTTTGCCCCGGCGGCCCAAGCGACGATGCCGCCCCAGTCATGGCCGGCGAGGTGAAACCTTCCGATGCCGAGCGCGTCGGCCAGGGCGACGACATCGCCGAGGAGCTTGGGGAGGGTGTACTCGCGGATGCCCTCTGGCTTGTCACTGGTGTTGTAGCCCCTCTGGTCGGGAACGATGACCCGATATCCGGCGGAAGCGAGCGTACCGATCTGCCGTCTCCAGCCGATCCAGAAGTCCGGGAAGCCGTGCAGGAGCATGACCGGCTTACCCTCGGCAGGCCCGGCCTGAACGACATGAGCCGAATACTTCCGGCGTTGACGAACTGATGTTCAGGCGCGAGTGAGATCATGGCTGGTAACGTGGGTGTCGTTAAAGTGATCCAGCGCAATGAGGATTTAGATCAGGCTGCGTCGTCCCGACAACATGCACGCTCAGCCGATGGGCATGGGAGCCGAAGGGCCAAGTGGGGATGGCGCAGGTGTTGCTGCAGGCGGCGGATGTTTATTTGTAAGCGCAGGTCTGCACCTGCATCCTTTGGCGCTATTATACGTTTGCCCCGCGAAGAAGATGCTCCGGACCGGCGGCCATGTCGAAGAAACCAACCGAGGACGCTTACGAAGGTCAAGTGCAACTTGAGCGGCGGGCCGAACGGGAGAGCCGCGGACGCAATGCCGAATGGCCGTCAGAGATTCCCAGCCGCGGCTGGAAGGACGTGCTGTGGCGGGTCTTTGCTGAGGTAACCGAGGACCGTGTTATGCTGATCGCGGCGGGGGCTGCATTCTATCTGCTTCTTGCCCTCTTTCCAGCGCTTGCCGCGTTCGTGTCCATCTATGGTTTCGTCGCCGACCCTCAGACCATCGCTGAGCACATTGCGTTCCTTGGCGGCGTACTGCCTTCGGGAGGTCTGGATATTATCAGATCTCAGCTTGCGTCCTTGGCCGCTCAGAAGGCTGGCGCGCTCAGCTTCGGCTTCATCTTCGGCCTTGCCGTCGCACTGTGGAGCGCCAGTAACGGCATAAAGACGCTATTCGAAGCCATGAACATCGCCTACGAGGAGAGTGAAAAGCGCGGCTTCATCCACCTGAATCTCCTGGCCTTGGGCTTCACACTTGGCGCCATCCTCATTGGTATCGGCTTTATCATCTCGGTGGGGATTGTGCCGGCCATGCTTGTGCTGCTGAACCTCGGCGGCTGGACCGAAGCCCTTGTGCGGATCTTTCGGTGGCCGATGATGCTGATCATGGTGGGCGTCGGGATCACGCTGATTTACCGCTACGGACCCAGCCGGGAAAGGGCAAAGTGGCAATGGGCGACATGGGGCGCCTTCCTCGCCGCTGTGGTCTGGATCGCAGTCTCGATAGGCTTCTCCTATTATCTTGAAAACTTCGCCAACTACAACGCCACGTATGGAGCTCTTGGGGCAGTCATCGGCTTGATGATGTGGACTTGGATTTCTGTGATTATCCTGGTTGTAGGTGCGGAGCTGAATTCCGAGATGGAGCATCAGACAGCGATGGACACCACCACAGGTGCGCAGCAGCCGATGGGTGCGCGAGGTGCCACGGTCGCCGACACACTGGGCGGACCGGCCGATGCCGCCGACCAGCAGTCGCGTTTGGACGAGCGCAACGCGTAGCGCGCAGATCAATTTGCACGCCATCGTCAAGCGGCTGCAGCCGAGCGTGAGCAACGGCTCAAGGCGCTGGTCGCCCGGCTTGCCCAGGTGACTGGCGTCTCACCATCCAGAAGCAACGCAAAAGCATCGTCGCCGATGCCGAAACCTCGCCAGCCTCGACGAGGTTCATTGTTCTGCTCAAGCGTCAGAGCCGCCGACTTGAAGGGCGAGATCGCCTCGCTACTCGACGACGATCCGCTGTGGGCCTGTCTCGATCAGGCCTTCGGTTCGGTCAAGGGCCCCGCGTACTCCTGATGGCCGAGTTGTCCGAGATTGACACCTTTCCAATAAGGCCATCGCCAAACTCGTGGGCTTGGCGCCGATCGCCAATGACAGCGGCAGACGCAGCGGTCGAAGACCGGTGCGCGGCGGCCGTAAAGGTCCGCGCTCCAGCCTCTTCCTCATCGCGCTCACCGTCGCCAGATATGATCCCCCCGCGCCTTCAGACAGGAAAGGAAAAGATGACTATTCGCATTGCGCCCGCCCGCAAGCTACCCATCATTCCCAATGCAAAAGCACGCGATGCGCGCCACGAGTTCGCAAACGCAACTTGACACCCCAGATAGTCACTCATTGGGAACCAACGGGCCTTACCTCCGTTTGCTCCTCGAATGGAGGAAACCATGAACAACCGGAATTCTGAACGGCGTCCCCCGACTGCGGTAAGAGCTGGTGACGGTACCTCGGAAGACATAGGAGCGACCGTAAGCGGCACGTTATCCAAAGCGTCCGACATAGCGCAAGGGGCAGCGGAAACCGCCAAACGGGCGGCCGTTGGTGGCGCGTCCACCGTGACCAATCAGGTGAAGGAGATGTTGGACCGTCAGGTCGGCAGCGGCGCCGAGGTGATGGGCCAACTGGCGAGTTCGACCAAGCGTGCGGCCGAGGACCTCGACGCAAACGCACCGATAGTCGCTGGGGTCGTGCGCACCTTCGCGAATAGGCTTGATGGATACGCAGACGACCTGCGAGACAGGTCCGTCGATCAGCTGGTTCTTGCAGCGTCCGATTTGGCGAGGCGCAAGCCGGGTTTGGTGTTTGGGCTGGCCGCCGTAGCGGGCTTTTTGACGTTCCGCACACTGAAGAGCGCGCCTCCCGCACCAGAGTCCAACAAGGGAAGGCGGCAGGGAGCGAACTGATCTGATGGCACAGGAACAACTGAAGAATTCGCCTCTCCCTCAAGCACTGTCGGCAGTGTTGGCGGACGTCGCGGACCTCTTTCAAAAAGAGTTGCGCCTGGCGCATGCGGAGCTGTCCGCCAACGTCTCAACGAAGCTCCAAGCAGGTGTGTGGATGTCTGCTGCTGGCGTGCTGGGAGTGGTCGCCGCTCTGCTTCTAGTGCAAGCCCTCGTACTTGGAATAGCCAGCTTAGGGATGGCCCTGCACTGGTCGTGTCTGATCGTCGCGGCCGCAACGGCCCTCGCCGCTGCTTTCGCCTACTATCGGGGCCGCGCTGATGCGCAAAAAGAACTTCTGCCGACACACTCCATAAGCCAAATAAAGCAGGATATTGCGACAACCAAGGAGCAATTAACATGAGCCGCAATTCACAGGTCCAGGATTTTGGAACGAAAGAATGGCTTCTCAGCTCCGCTAGGAACAATCCCGAAGGCCTTCTGCTCGTCGCAGCAGGGTGCGCGCTGCTAATGCGCAGCCGCAGTTCAAGTGCCGGGCATCGCGAGCAATCCCGTGCAACCGACGGGCGCCAAAATGCTCCGCACGTACGCACCGCCAGCGGCGGGGCGTCCAAAGCGCAGGAAGAGGCTAGCGAGACAGCAGAGGCCATGCGCGACAATTTAGCCGGCATTGGGGAGAAGGTGAGTGAAACCGCAAGTCAGTACGCATCATCCGCCGCGTCATACGCAGAACAGGCCGGTCGCTCCGTATCCGAGAAGTCAGGGCGCGTGGTGCAGCAAGCCCAATCAACGTTGCAAGACACGATTGGCCGCATGGTGGAAGAACAGCCATTGGCTTTTGTTCTGGCCGGCTTCGCAGCTGGTGCCGCTATAGCTGCTGCTTTGCCGGCCAGCGATCTCGAGAGGCGCACGCTCGGCCCAGCAGGAGAGCGATTGACGGATGCTGCTGAAAAAGCTGGGGAACGCTTGAAGTCCTCGACAGCAAAGGCGGGCGAACGGCTCAAAAGCGCCGCCGAGGAACATGGGCTGAATTCGGACGGCCTCAAGGAGGTCGCAAAGGACGTTGCGGGCACCTTTGGAAGCGCCTTATCAGAACAGCAATCAAGTGAATCCGTGCAGCCGTCTTCGCCAAGCCCACGTGGATCTAGCGGTCCATCCAGTCCGGCCGCCAAGCTGCACCCGGGCAGCGCCACCCCTTCGGAAGGAATAACGGCCAAATCGCAGCGGGCGGGCAACGCTCGGTCGAGCAAACCTGCCCGCCCCGGTGGCAAGAGAGATTTATGATGGCGGATCCGCAACTTGAGCATCTTGAATACGAAGTTGAGGCTGCCCGGGCTAAGCTCGCCGACGACTTGTCGACACTTCGGTCGCCAAACATGCTGTCCGAGTTTACCGATGATTTGAAACACGAAGCGCTTGAGACAAAGGATGCGCTGGTGGAGAAAGCAAGATCCTCAATGCAATCGGTGGCGCAGGCGATTATTGACGATCTCAAGGCCAAGGCGGCTGCCAATCCGAGCGCTGCTTTGGCGATAGGGGCCGGTTTGGGGTGGCGTTTCCTCCGCCATCCGCCGATCGCAACCGCACTCGTCGGAGCGGGATTGATCAGCTTATTGCGGACCAATTCAGCCCGGCCACCCGGCGAGCAGCAGATTGATCACCTATCGTACGCCAAGGAGCGCCTGAAGGAGCAATCTAGCGATTTGGCGGAAAGCGTCAGTGATTTCGCTCTTGAAACGGCTGGCAAAATAAAACGCGAAGCTGCCGAGTTGACCGGCGTGGCCAAGGAAACTGTTAAAGAGAAGACAGAACGTCTGGCTGCGGGTATCCGCCATAGCGGCGTTGGGCCGCACCAGGGCGAGACTGTCGCAAAAGCATCCGCACCCTTCGATGAAGCTTCGTTAGCTGTTCAAGACGCATCGGGCAATGAGCATACCGAGGACAAACTCCTTCTGGCGGCGGCGGGTTTGGCAGTCGCCGCGGCTGTCGGCTTTGCCTATCAACGACGTCTGAATGACCGGATGGACACCGACCGAACTGGATGAGCGTAGACAGAGGTCATTGCAGAGAAACAGTCGTCCTGAAGGCAAAGTATGATGCCGCGCTCACATTTATCGAGTCCCGACGAGTTCAGCCATCGGATTGCATATTCTGGAACCACGGACGGCGCGATGACGATGCGCACGGCGGAGAAGATCGGACAAAGCGGTCAACCCCTTCGAGCATGATGATCGTCGGCCGGTCGGTCACGGCCTTCAGCGAAACCGCCAGCGACCGGCTGAAGCGGAATTCACCCCGAACCGTGCAAGTGCTGCCGACCCCATAACGTGAGCGCAACGGCGCGCTCTGTCCGCTGTCAGGACGAACTTTCTTCGATCCGGCTTGGCGCTGCCGGTGCCCGCGCACGCACTGCTCAGTGATCAGGGACGAGTGTTCTCGGGCATTCCGCTATCGCGACCTCGTTTCGAACGTTTTAACACGCCCCCTCAAGCTTGATCTCGCCGAGCGCTGCGCTAGCCCTTCCGATCTTGGCTGGTGCCAATGCGTATTCGACCAGGCTTGCGCAGACGAACGCTTCAACTCTCTAAGTGACGACGCCGCAATATTAGCATCGCTCGTCGTTGCAATTTCTCGAAATGCGCAGCTCGACAACCGCCTGCTACAGCCAGGCGTGTTCGTCGTCCAGCCTTCACGAAGGGGACGCGCTAGCGGACGAATCCCGATCACCCAGTTCACGGTCACTACGTTCCTACCCGATCACCGCTTGGCGCTGTCGCTGTCCGCTTCGGCCCGCGCAAGGAACTGCTCGGTCGTCGAGGGAAGACGGGTTTTCAGCCAATCCGCCATCGCGACTTCCTCTCGCAGATTCTCTTCGCAAACCCGAAGAGCCTCCGTTTCGCCGAGCGATCGAGCAGCGGCAATCAGGATCGTGTAGGAGGCGATTTCCATGTGCTCGAACGTGTAGCTCGCGAGCGATCCTTTCATCACCTCGTCTCCAGCGAAGACGCCGCTCAGCGATTGCGCCATCGCCGTCAGCTTACCGCCAGCGTCCTTCATCGTGGATGAACCCTCGTCCATCTGATCGAGACAAGTCTTCAGCCGGGCAGCCTGCTGCTTCGTCTCGTCGAGGTGCTGTCGGATCCGGTCGCTCAGCTCGGGATAGTTCTCGATGCGACCCAACTGCCCGTTCAACATCGTTTCGGCCTGCTCTTCCATGGCATGGGCATCTCTAAGCCATTGGACAAACCATTCGCGGCTTTCTGACATCTCGAATCTCCTTTGCGATCTAAGGAAACTTTCAGAAGAGGACATTGTTCCGGAGTAGAGCCCGCCGAACGGGCCTTGACCGTCGCAGAGATCAGCGTCGTGGCGGGTCTCAATTCACCTCGCGAAAAATCCTGCAGCGATGCGTGGAAAAGGCCAAGATCGCGGAAGATCGGCGCAAGGAAAACGGCCCGTGGACGCTCGCCGCTGCGCCGCTCCATCACAAAGTCCAACTGGCACTGGCCGCTTCCTGGCCATCCGACGCGGCGACATACGGCGACATATTGAAGGTCCCGCATGGCATACTGCGACCGCTGCATGTCGTTCCCGGCAAGTAAGAACGGCAAGCAGATGAAGCTACCAGCGCTCGGCGAAGCTGAAGTGGATTCTCGACGAGGCGCTGATCGCGGCCGCTGGCGCTCCGCATTGAGCCTTGTGCCTCACCGCGCCACCGCAGTCACAAGGAACGCGACGGCCTCTCCGCTCGTTGATTGCTTTTCGACTCGAGCCGCCGTCATGAGGTTCTAATATACGCCGGCCATCCTAAGGCTGACCTACGACCAGAGTTACAAAAGTTGAACGTCATCGGGGAACACTCCTTCTGTCTGCCTGTTCAATTTGCCAGGCGCATCCCGCGCATTCAGACAGGAGAAAGAAGATGAAACGCATCCTTTTGGCTTCGGCCGTGCTGGCGGTGTCGGCCGGGCTTTCCTTTGCCCAGACGACCAGCGGAACTTCGAGCGGAACCTCGACGAGCGGAACCTCGACCACGACGACCATGCCCAGCACGACGGATCAGGGCACCGGCACGACGAGCAGCGGGACCAACATGTCCGGCGATCAAGGCACCGACACGACGACCACCAGCGGCACCACGAATCCGAACTCGGCCAGGGACTGCGCGCCCGGCCAGCAGACTGGCAGCGCTCAGCAGGCGGCGCCTGGTCAGCAGGACACGGCAGCCAACACCGCCGCGCCGGGCCAGGTGAAAAAGACCGACGAAGGTTGCTGATTGGCACATCGGCTCAGGTTGGAATCACCAGCGTGTGGCTGGCTGATCTCCCCCGACCACCGCCTGAACTCAACTCGGCTGGCGAGCAAGTTCCCGCCAGCCGAGCATCAGTTCAGGAACCTTTGCGCTTGCTTGTGCTTTCAGTGGGGCACGCGTGGTTTCTTTTGCTTTCGGTCAGATAGATATCCGTCTGCTCGCGCATCTTGCCTGAAGGGAGCTGCGGTCGCGCTCAGAGGAGAGCCGCGCTGTATTGCCGATAGCGCTGGAGCGAAGAAGCCCTACGGCAACCGGCAGTTGGACTGACACCAAGTTGGCTCCGAGAGCGTTGGGAACAGCCTGGCACGGCACGTTGCTCAGTTTGGACCTTCGCAAAGGATGCATGGAATGGCGAAAGACGTTTCTCGCGAGGAAGAGCAACGCGGCACCGGAAAGGTCCTCATCTGGGGCGCCGCGATCGCCCTTGTTCTCTTTGTTGCCCTGCTGGCCATATTCGTTCTGGGGTAGTCCTGACTGCTGCAGCAGGATCTAACTTGGGTGCACGACGTTCTGAGCCTAGAGAGCTGCAGAGCCTAGATGCCGCGGGCCGACGTCACAGCAAGTGCGGCCTTCAGGCGCTGCTCCCGAAGCCGCGGTCTTTGCGTCTCGTGCCGCAGGCTCAATGTCGGTCAATCCTCGTGCAGCATCCGAGGCGCGCTCGTCTCCTGGCTTGTCTTTCTTTCTCGGTAGGCAACTTCCTACACTCCGATGTGCCAGCACAGTCGGCTGTCGGCACCCAACCATGGTCGCCATATCGTATTCCACGCCAACAGAAAAAACCCGCCTCGACTGCCGCTAAGCGCGCGCATCCCCGCCTCTGGAACGCTTCAAACACTTTGCCGTTGTTAAAGGCACCTGCAGGAGCCAGGCATGAGAGTATTCCAACGAATTTTGCCGCTCGCCGTGTTCGCGTTGCAACTCTTTGCCGTGCAGTCATTTGCTCAGACCGAGCAGCAAGATCTTCCGGGGCAAGGCGCATCATCGACAACCGAAGATGCCGAGGATGTCGGCGTCGACGTTTCGCTTGGCAGGCACGAAGTGAAACAGCAGATCGCACGGGAGCTTGGAATCTCCGAGGTGGAAGTGCCTCTGGCAGTTCATGTGCCTATCGAGCTCGCCAAGCGGGTCTGCGAGAAAGAGGTATTCGACGCACGCGCCAATGTGAACCGAAGCTGCACCGCGACGAAATACATCCCGGAAATTGCCGAAGCAGCACGAAATCGTCCGCAAACCTCTGCCGTTCCGGAGCAATAGGCGAAGACGAATACTATGGGATAAAGAAGGGGTGCTTGGCTACTCTGGGCGATCGACAAAGCGCCGCCCGAAAGTGTGGAGCGCTTGCGCGTAAGTTTTCAGGCAGCGTCGATACCGCTTGGCTTCCCCACAGGATGAATCAGTTTGGGGCCGTATGCTTCGAAAAAAGACGCACACCAGATTGCGAAGGCAACCTTCGACCAGTAGAGGTGGACACTGCTTGTTAGCAGCATCTTGATGATCGCCAAAGTGACGAGCTTCTCTGGTCAGCATAGTAGCTTTTTGAGACTCCCGGCCCTTTTAGGTATACTTTCCCCTGACTGTCGACAATTGTTAGGGCGTCGTCAGCTGTGAGCGACCATCGCGCTTCCGCCCCGATCGGGAGACAGCGCAGATGGAAACCTCGTTCAAGAACGAACTGTTGCGGCGCCTGAGCGCGCCGGATCTGACATTGCTGCAGCCTCACCTCGAAGGCCGTCACTTGGGACTGACGACGCACCTGGAGCAGGCCTCGGTCCCGATTGACACCTCGATTTCTTCGAGAGCGGTCTCGGGTCAATGGTGGCGAAGCTTCGGGCTGAGGTCGGGGCCGAGGTTGGCATTATTGGCTTTGACGGTATGACCGGATCAGCCCTGGTCATGGGTGAGGACCAGTCCCCGCACGATTGCTTGTTCAATTGAAGGCTGAAGCTATTGCTATAGACGCGCGTTGGCGGATCGTTCTTATGGGCAGCCCGAGGCGGAATACATCCGACTGATCGGGACGCCCCGTTGCTCATGATGTCACCCGTGCTGCCCTCTCTCCCGTCGCTGACCACATTCGGGAGGTGGCGATTGGCACCTGTCAGGACGTTCTGGCAAGGGTTGTCCAACGGTATGAAACCGCAGTGTCGATTCAGGACAGGATCGTTGAACATTGCAAGGAGGTCGGATTAACACCGCAAGCAGATGAAGCTTTTTTGCAGGCCTTGTGGTTGTCGCTGGCGAAGGCCAGGACGGCCTTGGAGCGTGAGGTCCCCCCGGCACCGCTGCAAGCGCACCTGGCCGGCCGCTCTAGTCCTGGACAATTGCCGACCTCGTCGCTGGTCAGCATGCCAGAATGTCGATGGCGGAAGCCATGAGGACCCCGATTGAATGTTCTCATTCGTTTGTGATCGGGGGTACAAGGCAATCCGGCTCCAGCGCATGTTGGCCTCAGGAACAAACCGCGGTCGCATCCGTTCAGCATCGCGAAGGACGAGACGGCTGTCCACGGCCTTTCCGGTACTGCAAAGGAGACATGACGTGCTCGGCCGCAGAGGGGGTTTTCGAAGACCATCTGAGGCTTCGCGCCGCTGGCGACATCGAGGAGGATCTTAGGCGCAACTATGCTGTGGACGTGGTCCTCTTGACCGCGAATTCGAATTTAGAGGCCATGATGCCGTCCGCCTGTCGTCCAAACGCCTGCGCGAGCAGCTGCCTCAAGGTGAGTTCAACTACATCGCAAAACAGGTCCGCGGCCCCTATGCACTGCTGATCTGGTCGGCAACTTCGTCCAGGTCCGACGCCATTGAGGGCGCCGACAGTTCCGTCATTCAGGACGGCAAGATTGTCTTCCAGTCCATTCACTACAGGTTGCACCCCAAGGGGGCTGGGGAAGCCGGCGGGCTCTTCCACTCACCGCATCCGACTGGTCACAAGCTTTGTTCAGTACCGGCGCCATCCACCAGAAACGTCCTGATCACACATGCGGCGGGATTTCCTCGAAGCGGCCGAAAAGCAGGACTGCGGCGCAATTCACCCACACGTCGATCCTGCCGAAACGCGACACGGCAAAGCTGCGCATTCTCCACCGGCCGCATCGTCCGCCATGTCGGTGGCAAAGGTCAGCGCCTCACCGCCCAAGCCGGCGCACTCCTTGGCGACCTTGTCGAGTGCGTCCGCGTTTCTTGAGACCAGCACTAGCCGTGCGCCTTTGCGCGCCAAACCCAGAGCAGTCGCTCTGCCGATGCCGCTCGAGGCGCCGGCGACCACGACGACGGCTCCCCGCAGTTCGGCCATTCGTCAACCTATCGGGATAATTCCGGGCGGGAGTTGAGATCCTCACCCTCTTCGGGATGGAGGCCTACCCTGTGTTCGTAGACAAGCGTTCCGCCTTTCCAGCCGGTGTAGACGAGCAGCAGAACGACAATCGTTGATAGCGCCAGGCCCCAGGGCAAGGCGCCCTCGGCGGCACCGGCGCTTAGGCGCAGCATGAAGCTGGCCAGCGCCAGCACCATGGCCACGACATTGCCGACCATATGGTGCCTCGCTGCATTGATGGACCGCACCCTTGAATTTCCAAGAAAATCGGTAAAGCCGGCCAGCGCCGCGGCAGCGCTCATCAACAGGACAAAGCCGAGCAACCAGAAGGATGCTTCGGCCCAGAATGCATTTCCGGTGGACCAGATGCCGCCGACGCCGTGCAAAACCGCCGGCCCTACTTGTTCTTTTTGAGGAGACGAGCTTCCCTCAGGATTGAGCCGCGATCGAAGCCGACCAGCGACATTATCTCGCGTATGTGGTGTTCGGATACGCCTGACTCTCGCGCGAGCTCGCTGACGATTTCAGATTTCGGGCCGAGCCGCCCTTGTTCTTCCGCCATTACACCAATGCCTCGTATTGGGCCAAGAGTGCGACAGTCGCTCCCAAGCGTCAGCGGCCATGTTGTATTGCTGACGATTTGCTATTGTACGGTTCCGGACCAATTCTAGCCAGGGGATTCGCTCAGGTCTGCACTTGCCGTCCAAGCGCCTGCCGGGAAGCCGACAGTAGTTCTTCCTCGTCCACTAGTCCGGCCATGTAATTTGCAATGATCCGGGACGCCAACGCCTTAAGCGCTTCTCCAACCCTCTCGAACTCCGAGAAGAGATCGGGAACCTTGATCAGGTGCGGGCAAAGGTCCGTTGCGAAAAATGCGGCCGCAAGGACTCGATGACAGCGGAAACCCTTCAGGCAGACGATCCTCATTCCGGAACTTCCGCAATGGAGCGCAGCCGAGATGCTCAAGCCGCTGCTGGCGCGGCGGACTGAAATCAGCGGTCAACCCGACCGTCGCTCGCTGTTGGCTGCCGGTGTGCCGTCGCCGAAGGAACAACAAGAGACTGGTCCAGTTAGAGCCATGCATGCGTCGATAGAAATGAAAGAGGAGATGACAATGGCGACGAAAAAAAGCTCTCAGGGCAGCTCCAAGGGCTTGGAAGACCTTTTCTATGATGGTCTGAAAGACATCTACTACGCCGAACAAAAAATTCTGACGGCGCTCCGGAAAATGGCAAAGGGCGCGGAGTCCGAAGAGTTGAAAGCGGCGTTCGAAAAACATCGTGACGAGACGGAAGGGCAGATCGAGCGCCTGCAGCAAGTTTTCGACGCCTTTGGCAAGAGAGCCCAAGGGAAAACGTGCCCGGCGATCGACGGCATCATCGAAGAAGGACAGGAGATTTTGGAGGAATTCGAGGAGGCTCCGGCATTGGACGCGGGTCTCGTGGCTGCAGCCCAGTCCGTCGAACATTATGAAATAGCGCGCTACGGGACTCTTGTCACATGGGCCGGGTTACTTGGCTTGAAAGACGCCGTCCCGCTACTCGAACAGACGCTCAAGGAAGAAAAAGCAACCGATGAGGCGCTCACCCGACTAGGCGAAACAGGCGTCAACGAACGGGCGATGCAACAGGCCGCATAACTTCGGATCGAATCGACGCGACCGCGGCCCCCGGCAGACTGGATTGGAGCTTGGTTGTATTCGCCAATCCAGGCACACGTGTACACCGCAGCCGCCGAGCCGTCGACGTGGTGGTGGCCGACCGGCTTCAACTAGCCCACCGGAACTGACAATGGGGGACTGCGAATGCGATTACTTGCCCACGCCTTGGGCGACAGGATGTTGGTATGAACGAGGATACCGCTCGTCGGCCCACGGCAGGCTCTTCCGGGTTCGACAGCTTTTTCATGGCTGGTTTCGAGTGTTCCTCCCACAGGCGCGCCGACGGGGCCCGTCTTGATCTGATCCGCGCGACCTCACATGACATCCATGCACATGCCGACTATCGCCGTTGTGCCGAGCTTGGGCTTCGCACGATCCGCGACGGCTTGCGCTGGCACCTGATTGAAACAGCGCCCGGAGTCTTCGACTGGTCGAGTTGGACGTCGGCGATCGAAGCAGCCCAGGCGGCCGGGGTGCAGATTATCTGGGATATCTTCCACTATGGCTCGCCAGACCATATCGACCAAGGTGGCCCGGGGTTTATCAAGGCCTACGTCCGTTTCGCCGCGGAAGCTGTTCGGGTTCATCGCTCCGCTACCGGGGTGGCTCCCCTGGTGTGCCCGATCAACGAGATTTCGTTTTTTGCATGGGCTGTGGAGGTCGGCTATTTCCCCCGCGTCGGGCCGAACAAGCGTGGATGGTTCAAACGACACCTTGTCAGGGCAGCGGTCGCCGGCGTGAGGGCCATGCGGGAGGCCGAACCCGGCTGCAGGTTCATCTGGGCTGAACCGCTGATCCATATTGCTCCTCGTGACCGTACTCACCCCGAGCGGCGGCGCGCCGAAAATGCTCGCCAGGGCCAATTCGAGGCGTATGACATGCTGATCGGGCGCGTGGAACCGGAGTTGGGCGGCAGCGAGGACGTTGTGGACGTCATCGGCCTCAACTTCTATCCGCACAACCAATGGTACTTGAATGGCCCAACGATACCGATGGGGCACCACGAATACCGTGCACTTTCGGAATTGCTGGTCGAGGTCGCCGAACGATACAAGAAGCCGATGTTCATCGCCGAGACCGGCGCCGAAGGTTCAGGCCGGCCAGCCTGGCTTCACTACGTTTGCGACGAAGTGCGCGATGCGACGAGCCTCGGTGCACCTGTTCAGGGTATATGCCTGTACCCGGTGACGGCCTACCCAGGTTGGGACAATTCGCGCCACGCCGAAGTCGGCTTGTTCTCCACCATTCATGCGGACGGCTCGCGCACTGTTCGCAAGCCACTTGCGGACGAGTTGGAGCGCCAGCGCCAATCGTTCTTGGCGTTTGAGGAACAACAAGCAAGCGCGCTATAGCCTCGCTGATACGAACAGTGCGCGCTTTTCAGCTGCATCAACAGCACAGCATATCTAGAGCTGTTCGCCGAGAAGCCGAGAAACATCGTTGGTCTCTTTGGCCGTGGGTCGCCCGACGCCGGTCAGGCCGGCGCATCATTCACTCGGCCGCCTCGCGCTGCGTCGGCGTGACGAGCATCCCGTTTGCTGGCAGGCGTGTCTGAATGCGCCCGAACGTAGCCAATGCCTGGCCGACCACCTGATCCATATTGTAATAGCGATATGTTGCAAGACGTCCGACGAACCAGACCTCCGGGCACGCCGCGGCCAAAGCTTCGTATCGTTTGTACAAAGCCTCGTTTTCGGCCCGCGGCACCGGGTAATAAGGATCTCCGACGTCGGTGGGGTATTCGTAGGTGAGGCTGGTCTTCGGACTCTGCTGACCGGTCAGATGCTTGTACTCGGTGATCCGTGTGTATTTTTCCGTCTGCGGATAGTTGACGACGGCGACCGGTTGAAACTGCTCGCAATCCAGCGTCGTGTGCTCAAAGCGCAGCGAACGGTAGGGCAAGCGACCAAGCTTCCAGTCGAAATACTCGTCGATCGGACCGGTATAGATCATCTGCTGGAAGGCGATCTTGTCGCGAATTTCGCGGTAGTCGGTCTGCAGCATGATCTTGATCTTGGGACTATCCAGCATGCGCTGAAACATGCGCGTATACCCGCCTGCCGGCATGTTCTGGAAGCTGTCGCCAAAATACCGATCGTCGCGATCGGTCCGGGTCGGGACTCGCGCCGTCACTGACTTGCTCAACTGGGAAGGGTCGACACCCCACTGCTTCCTCGTGTAGCCGCGGAAGAATTTCTCGTAGAGCTCTCTGCCTACTGTGCTCACCACGACGTCCTCGGCGGTGCGGACTTCTTTGACCGTTTCGCGTCGGAAAGCGAAGAAGTCCTGCAGCTGCTCGGACGTCAATTCAAGGCCGTAGAGGCGGTTTATGGTGTCGAGATTAATCGGTATCGGCAGCAGCTTTCCATCGACAAGCGACAGCACGCGATGTTCGTAAGGCCGCCATTGCGTGAATTGCGACAGATAGTCGACGATCGATTGGGCGTTGGTGTGAAAGATGTGAGGCCCGTAACGGTGAATTAGTATTCCCGCCTCGTCGTAGCAGTCATAGGCATTGCCGCCGACGTGATTTCGTCGGTCTATGATCAGGACGCTTTCCTGCCGTTGCGATGCGATACGCTCGGCCAGCACACTGCCGGCGAAACCGGCCCCTACGATCAACCAGTCGAACACGCTCACGCCCTCCTCAGGAATGGGACGACGCTCTTCATCGCATGGGCGCGCTCGATGTGGGCAGCCATCGCGCTCCAGGTCTTCTCCCAGGACATGTCGGCGAGGTAGGCGTCGGCCTTCTTCACCAGGAAATCGCGGGGGTGGGCCAGGATCGAGCGAAGCTTGGCCTCGATGTCCTCCGCCTCGACAATCTCGACAAGGCCTTCGACGCCGTAGGTACGCACAACGTCGACGATCGCCGTGGACAACACCGGCAGCCCTGCCGCAAGAAACTCGGGAGTCTTGGTCGGGCTGATGTAGCGGGTCGCTTCGTTGAGCGCGAACGGCATCCAGCCGGCACTCCAATGCCTGAGATAGTTCGGCAGGTCTGCATAGGACTTGCCGCCCAGCCAATGCAGGTTGCCTGCCGTGGGAAGGCTCGCCCGATCGATCTTGACGACAGGGCCGAGCATGACAAAATGCACGTCTGGCATTGCCGCAGCCGCATGCGCGATAAGTTCAAGGTCGAGCCGTTCGTCGATGACCCCGAAGTACCCCACCCTCGGGTGAGGTATGTCGGCCTGATCGAACGGGTCTTCACCTGGCGCCCTAGCCTGATGGAAATGGGTAACGTCGATGCTGCTCGGGAAGGGAAAGATCGCCCGATGCAAGCTGCGCTTGGCCTCGTAGAGGCTCTGCCCGCCCGTGAAGACGACATCGGCACGTTGCAACAGCGCCTTTTCCAACTGCGTCAACTCTGCGGGAGCGTCTTTGAACGCGGAGAGTTCATCCATGCAGTCGTAGACGCAGACGTCACAGGCGAGATGATCGCTGAAGCGTAGCGCCATGGGCGTGTAATACCAGGTCGTCAATCGGTCATGCGGCGTGGAGGCGAGGATCTGATCGACGAACCTGCGCTGGATTGCGTCCGCCCTGGTCGCGGAAGTACCAACTGGGATCAGCGGCGTCACTATTCTGATCTTGGGGGTAATATTGTGCACCCGCATCGAAGGGTGGTTCCTCTCATCGAAGATCGGCTCTTCGAAGTAAATTAGCTGTTGCTGTTTTGACGCCAGGGTCAGAATGTGTTGTGGTCTCTGATATACGAAGTTCCATCGGAGGTGTGAAAAGCAAATTAAAATAGACGGTTGTACAGGGTTTTTTGGTGTTTTGGCCCGGCCCGCCGCCATTTCCATGTAGATTATCCTTCGATATAGTTACAAAATGCCTCGACTAACAAAAGTCAATCGAGGCAGCTTTGACATGAAGTTCGCAGCCTTCTATATAACTTCCATCCCGATAAGTTGTTCCATAGCTCCAAACTGTCTCGGGCGAGACCAGCCGTCCGCTCCACTTGCGACGGCTCGACAGAGAAGGGGCGAGCCGGCCGCCCCCATTCGATCCACATGATGAAGCCCATCGCGTCAGGTCGGGCTCCCCAAATGTGGCCCTTTGCCACAGAGCGGTTCAAATCCTTCAATCGTTCAACAACCGTTCATCAGCGGAGCTATAAATAGGCCTGCGAATCGATTCATCTGAGTCGCGCAGATGGTTCATTTGAATGGAGCCCGCGAGGAATCGAGGAATGGTTGGCGAATGAAGATCGACTTTGAAACCAACGTCTTTCCGTTGTTTCACCCGCAGGCCGTGGATGACCTGAAGGACCCCTGTCCCGTCTTCGACGGCACGCTCTGGCACGTCTTCGGCTCCAGCGGCACGGTCACGACCGAAAGCTGGAAAATACTCCATGCCACGGCGCCGGATCTCTATGGACCCTGGACAGAGCACGAGCCGATCGTCTTGCCGATTACCGGATCGGGCGTTGCGGCACCCGGCGTCATTCATGAGTGCGGCGTCTTCCACATGTTTATCCAGACCGAATTCATGAAGTCCGGCGGACGTTGCGAGCACGCGGTGTCCAATGACGGCTTTCATTGGGTGGTGCTCAATGCGGCGATATTGTCGCTGCCCGACACCGATGAGGACGGCATCTACGATCCCCACCCCGCAATCATCGGAGGCAAGCGCTACATCGTCTATTCAGGCATGCCCAAATTCACCAGGGTGCCTCAGCCTGATGTCTATCTGGCGCGCAGCCAATCCGATTCCTGGTTCGGGCCATGGAAACGTCTCGGCAAGATACTCGATCATCTCGACGTGCCGCATCACAATGCGCGCGAGCACCCAGATTACGAATGGGGGATCGAAGGCGCCCAGATCGTCGAACTGCCGGACGGTCGCGTGCTTCTCAACGCCACCTGCTTCCTCCCCGAAGGTCCGCGCGGCAGCCGGCAGCGCGTCTTCTTCGCCATCGCCGATGATGTCAAGGGTCCCTACGTTTCCGTTGGCCCCGTTCTCGACCCTGGTGAGCCCGGCGAGAATGGCCATTCGACGGTGATGATCGACGGCCGGCAACTGACCTTGTTCTACCAGAGCAGGCGTGAGGCTACGAACCATCGCTGGCGGTTCGGGTTGGCTAAGTGTGACCTGGATCGGCATATACTTTCGAGAGTTGCCTAGATGGTAAGTTCCGGCATTTGCCGGAACGGAGGATAATCTGGCTGTTGGTTGGTGGGACGGATCCCTTTGTACTGGTGATTGAGGGTAGCAGGGGATTCGCAGCCAGTGGGCAAAGCTTGCGACGAGGGATCTATACACGTCAGGCAAGCCGGTCGCCTCATGGACGGCGGTGCCAGCTGCAAGCCTAGCCTAGCAATGAACTGTAACTGAGCGCAGCAACGCGGCCAGTCGATTCACGCGGTTTTGATCCTGAGCACAATGTCCTGATCGTAATTTCCAAAGCCCTTGCCGAAAATGTTGATCCCGCCGGGGCGCTTGGCGTCGTCCTTGACGCCGATACGGACGCGGATTGAATGATGGCTCTTCAGATCGAGTGCGGCGAGGCCGGTTTCGGAAATCCTGAGGCCGTCGACATAGGTGCCGTCATTGGCAATTCGCCAGTTCTTGAGCTTGCCGTATTGCGAACCCTTGAGTTTCCACCAGGACGGCGTGAAGACGCCGCGCTTGTCGCCGAAATCCCCCGGCGACGTCCAGGTGCCGACATCGACGCCATTGATCGTCAGCGTGATGTCCGAGGGCCAATCGGCGCTGGTGCCCGGCACTTCCGAAGACAGCTCTATCGCCACTTCGAGCTCGGTGATCTCGGCATCGGCGAGCTTGGCATTATTGGGAAACTGGTATTCGACAAAACCGCGGGTGAACCACAACAGCCCGGCTTTCATACGATCCGGATCGAGGAAAGTGTTCGGTACATCGAGCAAGCCGATGATGCCGTCCGGCGAACAAAGGCCGCAGGGCGCGGTAACCTCGAAGCCGGTGTAAAGCCCGATCGGCATCGACACTTCGATCGCGTCGTTCTTGACCGCACGATATTCGCTCTTGAACACGACGAGCACTTTTTCGGCGGTCGGATAGCAGATTTTCCGGTTGCCTTTCTTCGCTCTCTCGGTGCGGATCAGCCCCGCATCCTCCAGCACCTGGATGTTGGTCGAGACGGTCGACTGCGGAAGCGACAGCACGGCGGCGATTTCGTTGACATTCATCGGCCCCTTCTCATGCAGCAGTTTCAGCATCGAGATCCGCGCCGAGGAGGCAAGCCCCTTGAGCACGGCAATGCCTTCCTCAGGTTCGATCACCAGAAAATTGCGATTCATGAAATCGCCAGTCTATGCTCGTGACAGAGGTTATGGCTTCGCTCATTGCAACGGCGCTGACCGAAACGCCGAGCCGTTGATTTGGTTACATTAAGCCCTCGACCGTCAGTATGCATCGCAAGCCGTACCCGCAAGGATGGTGCGACATGTCTACATTTGTTCTCCGACCGCCAGCTCCTTGTAGTGCGGGGGTGCTTGTCAGTCCGTGGCCTCGATTTGCAGACGACTAGATGCTGGCAGCCACAAAGAGAGGCAGAAGCCGAACACGGAATTGGGGCCGTTCCCCTGGCCAAATCCCCAAGATACGGGACCTCGACGTCGATGTTAGCCGAACCGGCGCGGATGGATGCACAGGATGCGGTTCGCTGAAGTGCGTGCCGCCGTGAAGTAAATCATCGGATTCGCCACCCGATAGAGTCGGGACGGGGTTCTACCTATTGCTTTTGAGCATGATCTTTTCCGAAAATCGCGATTCCACTTCTTCGGGATCGCGCCAGTGCCGGCCTACTTCATGCTGGCCGCGGCAGCGACCCTGTCCACCATGGCGAGAACAGCTAGCGGTGCGGTGTGGTGGACCATGTGGCCGGCCTGCGGGATGATATCGACAAAGGAACCAGGAATCTCCTATTGTAGTCTAAGAGCCTCGGCTTTCGCATCGAACAACCGGTCGCCGGCGCCGGCAATAATGCCGGCAGGCATCAACAGGGTGAAGCGGCCGCCGGCCAGCGCGTCGGCCAGCATCAATCCCGATTCGGCCGCGATCGACCGCAGCTGTGAGGCCGCTGGCGATGTCCTTTGCCGACGAAGCAAACCCTGCAGAGACGATGCCGGGGCGAAATACTTGCCCATGGCGAGCGGCCAGGTGAGCAGCACAAGCAGCGGCAGCAAAATGTGGGGGAAAACACCACCGGCGGCAGGCAAGGCCGGCAGCCCGCCAGTGCAAGGCCCAGGCGCGGCGGCAAGAACGGACCGATGAAGACTCCCGATCGAATCGTCGTGGCGTCACAAGGCAAGTGAACTAAGAAGCTGCACGAACCGCGGGTGATCGCGAATGGCGTCGAAATGACTTCGTGACGGATTCGTTCCAGTACGTTCTGACTCACGCTTCCTCCGACGGCTCTTTCCAGGTACCGCACCGCTTCCTCCACTTCCCCGAGCACGGAATACATGCAAGCGGCGTTGTACTGCGTCACGAAGTCGTCCGGATCGATCGCCAGCGCTCTGGCCAGCCAGGAACGCGCCTTCTTCCGCTCACCGATATACGCGAGCGAGGGCGCCGCGATGCAGCGGTGCCGCATTTTCAGGATGGCGGCCAGTTGAGCGTTCGGCGCGCTCGAAACAGACCCTTGGTTCGCGAGCGGATGAAGGCGATCGCGCAGGAGCGTCCCCCGTGTAGAGTTGCCACCCTGGATCTCGCCTTGGCCGGCTGCATTCCTGGCTGTGTCCCCTAGGATACATTGTCGAGCAGGGTCGACTTATCCAAGCCATGTGTCGGCTCAGGCGGCCATTCACCATTCGGCGTCATCTCGTTGACTGTCTCGGGTAGATCCCGCGCAATCCTTCTGATTAGCTCCTCGCGCGAAAGACCCGTCTGCATCGAAATGGACGTGAGTGTACCTTCGTCCATTGCCGCTTGGACGTCCCTTGGCTCAATCGGTTGGTTTGGCCCGCTGCCAACCCACGAGTCGACCTTCGATCCTGCCCCCACCTCCCGGAACCGGTCGAGGATCTCACCAAGGTCAGCCCTCGACACGCCATTCGTTATCTGAGCCAGAATTCTGCGTTGCGGGTCGTTTGGGTTAAGATACCCCGCTCCCGGAATCAATTCACAGAGCTTGTCGCGGTTTTGGTATGCCAGAACGCCAAGCATCGCGATCGCCAATCTTCCCAGATTTGCCATTTGGTCTCCTCCACGGTTTTGGCCGATGAGCGAATCAAAGCCAAGTCTTGGCGGATGCCGACGCGTGTGGACTCGAACAACTTATTGCCGGTCGGCTCGCGGGCGGAGAGGACGCGTCCTTCGGGTACTCGTTTTCCATCTGACGTCTTCTCCTGACGCAGAACTTCGGGGCGCTTGGCCGCAGTCGCCCTGCGCCGATCGAGCGACCCTAACCCGGCGCCTCCCGGGTTTGTTCCGCTTGTCAGAGTTTGTCGCGACGATGGAAAGCGCGACCCGACGGGTAACTCTACCGGCTCGAGAGATAGAGTCTGCCCAACTTGATCATACTTCAGAACGACGGCGGCTCAGTTAGCCTCAGCTACCTAGGACTGCCGCCGGCTCGCGCACGAATTTCAATTTCGGCGGGACGGCGAACACCCTGAACCGCTCAGCCAGGCTGTCAAGAGCTTGACGCATGCCCACTCCCGCAGCAGCCGCACCGTGTCCACTGATGACCATCTGCGGGTTCAGGGCAGCCAGGTGCTTCACGGATCTTTCCGCCGCATCCCAGTCCGGCGTGAAGTAGCGCGGCGGACCGTGCATCTCAAGATCCTGAACGGCGACCTCATAGACTGACTCCTGACCGGTGGTGATGAAAGCGTCCCCTACGATCAGCGAGCGGTCCTCCTCGCGCCAGAGCGAGATATGCCCAGGAGCGTGCCCGGGTGTGTGTAGCCATCGCCATCCGGGCATTCCGGGGATCGATCCGTCGGCAGGTAGGAGTTCCAAACGGTTGCCAAGATCAATTGGCCCCCGTGGAAAAAGCGGCGAAAGCAGCGCCATCAGTCCACCCCCGACCCAGGGATCCGGTGGCGGATAGGACGCGGTTCCGTCCAGATAGGGGCGCTCGAGTGGATGCGCGAAGACAGGCACGTCCCACCTATTCGCGAGGTCTAGAACCGTTCCCACATGGTCGAAATGGCCGTGGGTCAGGATGATCGCGGCCGGCCGTGCGTTCGTGCCAAACCGCTTTTCCGCGACCGCAAGAATGCTGCCGCGGGACGTCGGCAACCCGGTATCGATCAGCATCCAGTTCCGATCTCCGCTGCCCGGTGCGCCGAAGAACACGACATTGACGATTGCTAGGCGCAAATAGCCCAAGTCCGGTGCGATGCTCCAAGCGCCGTCGCCACGATCCTCGCGCCTGGCGTGGTCGATCTCGGAAAGTCGAATCTGAACGGTCATGTGATCCCGTGCCTCTCTTGTTGCTGAGCAGCCGCTCGAGTCGATCGGCGGCGGTGGTATATCGCCCCGAACTTGGCACGGCCCTCCTTGTTCCTCCTTCGCCACCCAGCTCCGGACAGTCCACCACAGGAACAAAGGCTCGACCAAATCGGTTCGGCATTACCCGGTCGCGCCAGGACGAGCTGGACTGAGCAACGAAGATGGCGCGCCCCATTGGATGCGGTATTTCGCCAACGCGGTTCCCGGTCCTAACAAGGCGGCCGAGTTCGAAGCCGAGTGCTGAAAGAAGACTTCGAATGAGCGAAGTGGGGCGTATGGACGAGCACCAGGTGGAGGCTCCGGTTCCGCAAGCTTCGCCTATGACTGGTCAAGTTGGGCGCCAATGGTCAAGGCGGCCCGATCGGCAGGTGTCCAGGTTATCTGGGACATCTTCCATTACGGATCTCCAGACCATGTCGATCAGCGATCGCTGCATTTCATCGATGCCTATGCCTCGTTCGCGGCAGAAGCCGTGAGGGTACAGCGTTCGATCGCCGGAACACCGCCTCTGTTGTGTCCCATCAACTAGATCTCCTTTTTCGCATGGGCTGTTGAGGTCGGCTATTTCCCGCGTGGGGCCGAACAAACGTGCTGGTTCAAGCGGCATCTCGTGAAGGCTGCCATCGCGGGTGTTCGTGCAATGCGGGAGATCGACCCCGCCTGCAGATTTGTCTGGGCCGAGCCCCTTATCCAAATCGCTCCTCGTGACCGGACCCGCAGCGAACGGGGTCGGGCCGAAAACGCCCGTCAGGGGCAGTTCGAAGCTTACGACATGTTGCTGGGCCGCGTCGAACCTGAGTTGGGCGGGAGCGAAGATGTTGTCGATTGTCGTGGGCCTGAATTTCTAGCCGCACAATCAATGGTAAATAAACGGGCCGACGATATCGATGGGACACCATGAGTACCGCGCTTTGTCGGAAATGTTGCTCGAGGTTGCTCATCGGTGCGGTAAGCCGATGTTCATTGCCGAGACCGGATCAGAGGGATCCGGCGGGCCGGCTTGGCTCCACTATGTATGCCGCGACGAGGTGCGTGCCGCTATGGGTGTCGGAGCATCGATTCGAGGGTATTTGCCTGTACCCGATAACGGCCTACCCGGGCTGGGACAATTCGCGTCATGCAGAGGTGGGGTTATTTTCGGCCATCCACCCGAATGGCACACGCCGCCTCCGTCAGCCCGTCGCGGACGAACTGGTGCATCAGCAAGATCTGTTCACGGCAAACCGGACGCGCTGATTGTGTTGCGACACACCGCAAGGGCGAGCACCGAAGACCAGGGCAAATTACGGTGTATTCCTCAGCCAAAATCGGCGCCACGCGATGCCAAGTGGCATGGGTGCGAGGATGACCGTGCAGCATCAGGAAGCGGTGGCCCCTTCCACCAACCCGCACTCTGAGCGTCGCTTCCGGAAGTTTGATCTGCTCCAGCGAGAAACCTTCAAACATGCAACTCCCTCCATTCGCAACATTTGCCAAACGTGTAAACGGAGAGGCAGTTCAATGTCGGCTTCCGCGGGATCTGAACTTGCCTTGTATTCCGCGAAGAGGTCGTGAGCCGAACGGCGGCTTTAACTGGTCCCTCGGCAATAACCGGACGGACAGCAAACGGCCCCCAAAAAGCCGCCAGGCGGCGACGCGCCTGATATCGCACTTCGAGATCAACTCTGCCGTTTCCTGTTAGCCGAAGTTGCAAACGGCCCCGCTCACAATCGTGGTTGCCCCTTTGGGCATCGTGGTTCAGACCGCTGGCGGATTAGAACTCATATTGGCTTTGCGATCGGCTCATCGCTGCCGACTATCGGGGACCTATATAAAGGGGCATGTCCACGCGCCGTAAAATCAATGCAACAGCGAAGCTGATTGGAGAGTGGCCTTTAACCCCGGCTGCAACGTTTGGATCGTCGGTCAGAGCGAGGGGTATTTTTCTCGAAATACGCGCCCGCCTTCCAACGGAGTTCAGGAAATTGCTCAATATCGAGTCCCGCGTGCTTACCCTGCGCCTGTCTGAGGGCGCCGAGAATGATGGGCAGGTGGTATTCGGGATCATATCCAAAGCACTGCAGAATATCGAAGACCTGCCCGTAATCCCCCGTGAAATCGAGGACATTCTGACGATCTCGACGGCCGAACGGCACCGCTGGCTGAAAGATGGTCGCTTGCAGAGCGCCGGGACGAAAACGGTGAAACTGCGCGGGCGGGCAAGGAACATCACCTTTCACGTGTTCGACCCGCAGTACGTGGAGGATGTGCTTGACCGCGACCTGGTTACGGTCTGGCGCGAACAGGACGCAGCGACAGCTGCAGAGAATAGGCGGCGAGCCGCGGGCAAGGCCGCTATGAAACGCGCTCAAAGAAGCGGTCGCGGAACTGCAGCTTCAGCTGGCTATGGCCCCGATGAAAACTCGCACGCCAGTTTGCGCGGCTGGGAAGATTTTGAGAAGGACGGACTCCTGCGCTGATAGGCCGGGCGCACAAGCAGGTTAGGACGTTTGCCTGCGCCGTGCGAGATGCGCAAGGAGGGCCGTCAAACGCATCGCGTTCAGGACCCGCTTCGCAGGGACACCGCCCTTGCGCGCCATCTCGACACCCCAATGCATGTGATCGAGCTCGCGGATCGAATGAGCGTCCGGATTGATGCTGAAGATGCAGCCCTGATCGAGTGCCTTTTGATGCCAGCGCCAGTCGAGGTCGAGTCGCCACGGATGTGCGTTGATTTCGACAGCGACGCCGTGTTTCGCACACGCTTTGAGGACTTTTTCGACGTCGAGATCATAACCGGGCCGGCGCAACAGCTGGCGACCGGTCATGTGCCCGATGATTGTCGTCCGAGGATTTCCGACCGCCTCAATGATACGCTCCGTCTGCTCCTTCTTCGGCAACTTGAAGCGGCTGTGCACGCTCGCGACGACGAAATCGAACTGCTCCAAGATATGATCCGGGTAATCGAGCGAGCCATCCGCCAGGATGTCCGCTTCGATGCCCTTCAGTATGCGAAATTTTCCATTGTATGCCTTGTTCAGCCGGTCAGCTTCGCGGTGCTGTTCAGCAATCTCCTGCACCGAAAGGCCGCCTGCGTAGTGAGCGGACTGCGAATGATCGGCGACACCATAGTATTCGAAACCGCGCTTGCGCGTGGCTTCCGCCATTGCCTCAAGCGTTTCGGTGCCATCGGATGCGGTCGTGTGAGAATGCAGGATGCCATGCAGATCTTCATCCCGAACGAGGGCGGGTAGCTTCTGCTTTGCCGCCCGCTCAATCTCGTCCCTGCCTTCGCGCAATTCAGGCTCGATAAACTGCAAGTCTAGAGCTTGGTAGATTTCTTCTTCTGTCGCTGACGCGATCAGCTTTCTCCCGCGATGAAGCCCGTCGGCGTTTAGGGTGAATCCCTTGTCGGCCGCGAACGTCTTCAGTTGCTCAAAGTGGTCTGCCGAACCGGTTGCTTCGAGCAGGCTCGCGCCAAAGTGCTTCCTGTCCGTGACAACAAGCCTGAGCGTCGTATCCTCGATTCCAGTCGTCGACTTTCTGCCCTGCGCTACCAGGGCGAAGTCGGAAACGAGCTCGCAACCGCGCCGGAAGTCGCCTGCAATTTCGACGCGCGAAAACTCTGGATGCTCTTGCTTCACCGATATGACCGCATGTTCGAGAAGGGCGGCGGCCTTGTGCAGGTGAAGTTGCGTTTCGCCACTTCGCACGATGGCCAGGTTCTGCAGGAGCTTTGTCTGAAGCGCGGCGCCGAGGCCTTTGACTGGGCGTATGCGGTCTTCTCTTGCTGCGGCCTCGAGCTCCGCCAGCGAGTTCACGCCGAGCGCCTGATGAAGCTTCAGTATCTTATCGGGACGAAGCCCGGGTATGGCAAACAGCTCCATCACGCCCGCTGGAACATCCTCGCGCAGCTTCTCAAGGCTCGGGTGCGTGCCGGTTTGGTAAAGCTTGGTCACGATGTCTGCGATCGCGTCACCGATCCCCGGGATCTTGGTGAGGGCGCCGGCGGCGATGATCCGATCAAGCGGCTGCGACAGCGCCGTGAGACTGTCTGCCGCGCGCAAGTATGCCTTTGTCCGATAGGGATTGTCGCCGCGCATAGACGCCCGTTGTGCGTATTCCCTCAAAAGACTGGCGACGGTCCTCGGATCGATTTTTGCCATGGCTTCAGCCAAACGAGGCCGATCTCCGCAGGTTCCAATCAGGCAAGGCCATGAGCGCCGCGTTGCCCTTTGAACCCCGGCTTTACTGCCTGTCCACGCGTCGGACGCTACAGATTGGGCAAGGATTGGTCAGCGCGACCCCATCCAGCCAGAGCTTTGGAGGCTGCGCGTTTCTTCAATTCAGGAGCATCGCCCACGTGGAAATGAGAGGGCGCATCTATTGTCTTCATCTCCGCCCACGTGATCGGTGCCGCGACAGGAGCGCCCGGACGTGATCTTGCGCTGTAGGGCATGATCGCGGTCGCCCCGCGCTGATTGCGTAGATAGTCCACAAAGATGCGACCCTTGCGGCGCGCCTTTGACAACACGGCCGTGAAATGGGCCGGATCGCTCCGGGCGACCGCCTGCGCCAGGCGAGACGCGAAGTCCTTCACCTCTGGCCACTCGGCGTCAGGGGTGAGCGGCGCGATGACGTGCACTCCTTTGCCTCCCGTCAGCATCGGAAAAGTCGTAAGTCCCAGCGATTTAAGGATAGCGCGGAACTGAAAGGCAGCGGCGCGGACGGCCTCAAAATCGAGGCCTTCATCGGGGTCGAGGTCGAACACGAGGCGGTCGGCCTTTTCGACATCCTCGATCCGAGCCCCCCATCCATGCAGCTCAATCGTTCCCATCTGGACGCAAGTCATCAGTCCGTCGGCATCGTCGACATAGAGATATGGTTCCTCGTGCCCGTCCTTCTCCGTGATGCCGACGTGGTGGACTTTGTCGCCAAAGCTGCCGGCGTCGTGTTTTTGGAAGAAGCACTTCTTCGCGCGGCCCTGTGGGCATCGAACCAGACTGATCGGCCGGCTGCCAACCCAAGGAAGCATGATCGCCGCGACCGCTGCGTAATGGTCGGCGAGCTGTCCCTTGGTGATGCTGGACTCCGGATAGATGACGCGGTCACGGTTACTTATCGCGATGGCGGTTGTCGCAGACGCGGCGAGATCGGCTGCATGACGTTCCGTCTCGAGCACGACCGCCTCCGGCTTCTTGTCTTCGCGAAGACCAAGATAGCTCGGATGTCGTAACGTCCCTTCATTTGTCATTTCGGTGAAGGCAATCTCAGCGACCAGTTTCGGACGGAGCCAGTGTGCGCCGCGCACTTCGGCGCGTGGTGCGTCGACGGTGGCGGCCTTCTGCTCGAGAGGCGCCATGATCTTCAAGAGACGAAGAAGTTCAGCGGTATCGAAGCCGGTGCCGACTTTCCCGGCGTAACGCAGCTTGCCGCCGTCATGAACGCCAAGGATCAAGGACCGAAACGCGCGGACCTTGTCGGACGGCGTCCAGCCGACAATCACAAATTCCTGCCGCCTGATGCATTTGATCTTCAGCCAGCTTGCGCCGCGGGCCGCCACATAACTCGAATCCGCGAGTTTTGAGATGACGCCCTCAAGGCCGGCTGCGCAGAAGCGATCGAGCAGCTCTTCTCCGCGGCCGAGGATATGGTCGGAGTAACGAAGGACCGGATTTTTCGCAGGCAAGATCGCCTCCAGCTTCGCCTTGCGCTCAAGAAGAGGAAGCCTTGTCAGATCTTCGCCGTCGAGCTGAAGCAGATCGAACGCATAAAAGTCGATAGTCGCCGGGGCACCCTTCAATGCATTCTGAAGCGCCTGGAAGTTAGATCTTCCTTCCGCATCGACAACCACGGCCTCGCCGTCAATCAGGGCGGAGCGCACCTTGAGGTTGCGAGCCTCGGAGAGGACCGAGGGAAAACGGCTAGACCAGTCCAGACCAGATCGTGTGTAGGCTCGCGCCTCGCCACCGCCGACGGCAACGAGAATACGATAGCCGTCGTATTTCATTTCATGGATCCAACGATCGCCGGCAGGGACCGTGTCCACGAGCGTTGCGAGTTGGACCGGCCGGAAAGCGGGCGTCGCTAAAGTGACCTCGTCACGAGCGGGCGACTTCGCTTGACTAGCGCTCGACGCATTGATTGCCTTATGCGATGTTGGCTTGACCACTCTGACTTAAACCATGCTCAGAGACGAAACAGCGTTATCCGCCGTCCAACGCGCGACTACTTCTTTAGTTTCGCTGCCGGCCGAGTTGAGCTTTCGCGATCATTGCCGACCCGCTTGATTATCGCCTCGGCCTGAGGCCGTGCTTCCTGCCTCCGGCCCTTCCATTCCCGATTTTCGCGCACAGCTCACAGGCAATAATCAAGAGCAGGAACGTGCCCTCAAATGCCGCCACAGCGTATCCGGTTTCTGCCATCGGCTTTAGAAGCCTGACATTCCGGTTCCGGTCCCCTGTGGGTACGGTTTGATCTTCTCGTCGAACCCCATGTTACGATTGATGATTACTCGACGTGCCCCATTGAGGCCAAGTACCTCGCCCAGAGCAGCTCCGATGCCAGTTTCAAGAAGTGCAAAATGCCCATGAATGCGCCGACCAGAGTGAATGCTCTCGTATCCGGGTCTATTTCGAGCAGCGCGGACTTGGTCAGCATTAGACAGCCTAACGGGTCCTTCCCAACATAGCCATGGGCACCGGCCTGCTACTCACGCAGCACCCTCTCCTCCTTGGCAGCAGCCTCGAAAGCCTGACGGACCTCTTCCGGAGTCACACGGTCCTGAAGGGCGTCGGCGCACAGTTGCACAGCCTTCCTCCACTTAGGTCCGTCCACTTCATGAGTTCCTCGGCGGCACCCTCGACGTTGTTGCACCCGTAGGTGACCCCAGGTCGGTCGGTCTTAACGTACACCGGAGGGGAGAACCAATGGGTTACCACGACACCTCCTACTCAGGGGAGAGATACACGTTGGCCTCCTTAGCGGCAGCCTCAAAGGCCTTTCGTATTATGTGGGGGTCAATCGAATCGCCCTCCAAGGCTGACAGGCAGAGGGTCACCGCCTTATGCCAGCGAGGCCCCCGGCGGGTCCACATTTTGAGGTGCTCAAGGGCTTCCTTCGCATTGTCGCAGCCATGCCTGACACCGGTTTCAGTCTTCACGAACACCGGAGGGACGAACCAGATGGGCGCCATGATACCTCCTACTCAGGGGAGAGATACACGTTGGCCTCCTTGGCAGCCGCCTCAAAGGCTTCACGGACCTCATGGGGGGAGGCTCTGCCCTCGAACGCATCCACGCAGGATTGGACCGCCTTGGTCCACTTGGGGCCGTTTGTGTCCCACGCCATGAGTTCCTCGGCGGCTCCCTCGACGTGGCTGACCCCATTGCGAATGCCCGGACGTTTCGTCTTCACGTAGACCGGTGGAGAGAACCAGAGAGGACCCATAAGGGGGAACTTAGAGCGGCAAGAGCCCGCCGACCAACCCCGCTTTAGCCGCAGCTAAGGGAACGATGTAGGCCCTCGCGGGTTTAGAGGTGGCAGCGGGATTCTTCGTGGATGTGCAGCCGCTGTGGGGGGTCCGTCGCCTCTCCCTCACCGGCGGCGGGCTCCTTTCCCGAAGGCGGTGTTGGTAAGAGACACCTAGAATTTTATACCGCATCCAATTTAGTTAGTTTGTCATTGGGGGGAGTAATGTCCCCTCCTCTTTTGCAGCAGCCAGGAATGCCTTGCGGGCCTCCTCAGGTTCCATCTCGTCGAAAATCACGGCCATGCAAACGCGCACCGCGAGGTCCCAGCAAGGGCCACGCTTGGTCCACTTCATCAGCTCCTCGCCGGCAGTCTCGGCGTTGTTGACGTTGTGGATGATCCCGGGACGTTCGGTCTTGACCGGGACCGGAGGGTTGAACCAGTGGAGAGCCATGCGGTCACTCTTTGTCGGCCCGATCAAGTTCCTCCAGCAAATACTTTTGCTCAGCCCAGTTCCCGTTCTACAGGCAGAGTGAGCAGGTTGCGACGGTAATTGCGGATTACCTCTGACTATTGAAAATGACGCAGGACTGCGCGCTTCCGTTGCGATGCCACAGTGACTGAAGTTGGCTGACAGCTACTCCTGGGCGTCGAAAGCCACGCAGAGGCCCATGGCAGTTGCTGCCTCGACGATTGCCTCGGTTAGTTCTTCGTCGGAGGCCACCAAATAAGGCGCAGCCTCCCGCGCTTCGCGTAGTGCCGCTTTGATCGAGACCGTATCGCGACGGTCCGCCCTGTTGAGGAGTACAGTGATTGCTTGCTCTAGAAGCGGACCGACCCTTTGCGCGACGCTCATCCAGCCCTCCCCAGGGACACGCCGAAGGGGAATCTACTCACTTCCTGACGGACATCAACGCCATGTACGAATCGTACAAATTGGCACGGTGCTAGGCCGCGACAGTCAGGAATGTCTGTAGAATTTCTGTGGTGGGAATCGGACACCAGCTCGCGAAGACCCTCATGCTCCTCCTCGATCCTATTGACGCGCCTCGAGCCGCCTTTCTCCCACAATCCCAGGTCGGTCTGTCCTGACGTACACCGCAGGCGAGAACCAATGGGTTGCCATGAGGCTATTCGCGAAGATCGAACCCGACGAACAGGCCAAAGGCTGGGGCAACATTGACAATAAACTCCACCAGCTCGCAGTCAGTTTCCGCCAGATGTGGCCCGTCTCGGCGCACCGCTGCGATAGTCTCTTTGACGGAGATGATTTGGCCGCGACGGGCTTGTAGGATCAGCTCGTGAACAAGGTGTTTGGCAGTCACTTTGTCGGGTCGGCAGTTCGTCCAAACGTTCATACAAGGCCTCCCACCTCAGCGAGAACCCAAGGGGACATTCATGATCCTCTGTCGGGAAAAATCAAGAAGAAATGTTTGCCGGAATTTCTGAGCGGGAACCAGAGAAACAAGTACGGAGCGAGCCTCTGTACTCTTCCGCTTTGGCGCTCAGCCAGCCGGCTAGGGACCTTCTTCCGTCGGCCCCTGTTTGGCCCCATCAATAGCCGCAAGTAATGACTGTAGGGCTGGCGGCAGTTCTGGTTCGATCTCCAGATTTAAGAACGTTTGTACGTTATGACGATAGCCTTCGGAACGGATCAGTTTCCGAAACGCTCCGGAGACAGACTGATGGTCTGCTTTGTTGCTCGTTGTCATGTTCGGGAAGTCCGTCCCCAATGAGCCGTAACTCGCCCGCAACGAACGGGTTCCATCAGGAGGTCGGAACATTTTGGCTGAGATTTCTGAGCGGGAGATCGGATAACTGGCTCGCGCGAAGACCCCCCCGTGCCCCCTTCGTTTGCCGCAGCATTAACCTCGCTCTTTGAACTGAAATTCGTGTCTATCTAGCGTCGGCGTTGCACATCGTGAACGTTGGAATGCTTCTGTCCAATGTTTGCTCACGCTGTGATGCCAACGGGCAGGCTCTTGCGGCAGGGTGCCGCAAGGCGAATGAACGCCGGCCCAGTTCAACCCGCGCGACGTCCTTCAAACCTGGCGGGATCGATCTTCACCAAGCCGTCTGCAGCCTCGACCGCAGTTCGTATCCTGCTGCACAGCGCGAGATTTTCGGCCAGCATTTCTTCAGTGCGTTGAAGCGCGAGCTCGGTCTGGCGGATGCGCTGCCTGGCATTGGCAACTTCCGATGTCAAAAGATCGGCCGCCATCCCGTGGCCGTGGGGTTCCATAGTGTCCATGGGTTTCTAATACATGGGGCGCGATATCGTTCCCTGATGTCGGGCGAAACGGCGGGCCGCAGAAAAGCGCGATGGGCCGAATGACCAATGCGCGCCGTGTCAAAACAGCGCCGGCAACAGGCGAACGGCTTCGGCCGCTCTACATCCCACGGGCAGAGGGATCACGGTCCAGAGGGCCATTGATCTGTTCAGGTACGACTACAACGTAAGCGAAGACACACTCAGGCGGCTGGTGATCAAGCACCGTCTTCACAACCAGACAATGCCCGGTGCTCCGTGGAGAATAAGCGCTCCCGGTTTGGCTATGGCGCTCGCCGGCGATGATGACGCGCTTGCGCGGTTGAGGCGGGACGATCGCGAGCATCCGGACGTAACCCGGTATTTCAAGCGGCTCGGCATCCCGCGACCCTGACCTGTTATCAAAAGTTATGGTCGCGGCGACTGTCTAAAATAGACATTAAGTAGATGTCGCGGCCCGACAGGGCTCCACACAAGAGCGAACCGTTGCTGCCTTGCGCATCGCCCTCTAGGCCGCCGGCGTCGAGTTCATCCCGGAGAACGGCAGCCGCGCCGGCGTGAGGCTCCGCAAACCTTAGGCCGTAGACTCGTTACTGCGCAGCCACACACCTGCTTTTCGCCATCGGACGAAGCGGTTGCAACAGGTGGTGCGCGGGCCATAGCGCTGAGGCAGGTCGCGCCATGGAGCACCGGAGCGCAGCACCCAGAAGATGCCGTTCAGCACGCGCCGATCATCAACACGTGGCACACCTCTTGGCTTGTTGGGTAGACGCTTTATTCCATTGCTGACCATTGTCCAAAAGCGCTGTTAACCAAATTTTCTCACCCGCCAATGCTTATTCGCGCGACTGAAGGGGTGAGGTGATCGATGTGTGATTCAAACATAAGCGCGTTTCCGCTGCATCGGCGGCGGAAGTTGGTCGAAGGGATCGCCCGGGTCCTGGAATCCAAGAACGGGAAGGACGCGAACGCCTTCTGGCGCAACACCGCCAAGGCAATTCTCGTTCAACTGTCCGAATCAGGAATTGCACCCGGGGTCGCCGAACAGGAAGTTGGAACGCTTCTTCATGCTGTCTTGGGCGATATCGCCACCCGCAGTGCTGCGAAACTTGCACAATAGCATCGGCTCACGATGAAGGATTGCCGCATAGAGACGCCCCGGGCTCCACAAGCGTAGCACCACTGCATCCGTCAAACGCAGGTTTCTCACTGCGGATGAAAAGATAGGCGCGTTCGTCGAAATCATGCGCGCGAATGTACTCTCGGGCGAGATACGGCTCCGCCTCGCCTGTCCGGCGGTCATCGACCAAATCGAGGTAGGCGATGCGGAAACCCGCATTCACGGAAGGCCGACGGACCTTTTCCACGAGCTGAACCCGCAAAACCAATGAGCCGCCGTTGAGTTCCACACTGCAATCTTATGCGACTTTCGAAGCACGAAGCATGAACATCGAGTATGGTTCGCGTCATTCTCGCACTGAGATGCCTATAAGGGTCCGAGGTCTTTCCGCCCGGTTCTGTCTTGATGACACCGCTGTGTGTAAAAGGAGAACCTGGTATCACTTGCGCGGCCTGAATGTTCATCTAGTGGTAGGATACGGCGCAAGGGGCAACGGCGGCTAATGTCTATCCGTGTAAATATCGCTAACCAGGTACGGCAGACCACCGTACTGCAGTGGCGCCCATTGCTGCCATTGTTCGAAGCAGTCATGAACTCGTTTCAGGCAATCAAGGAAGCGAAACTGCCGACGGGTACGCCCGGACGCATGACGGTCGAGGTCGTTCGCGACGGCCGTCAACTCGACCTGGAAGTTCCGCCGATCAGCGGGTTCAAAGTCATTGATAACGGCATCGGTCTCGACGATGCCAACTACGACTCTTTTAATACTGCGTTCTCGCCACACAAACTGAGCCGAGGCGGCAAGGGCTTGGGTCGCTTCACCTGGCTCAAGGCCTTTGCATTTGCGCGCATCGAAAGCACGTTCAAGGATGACGACGGCGCATTGCTCACTCGAGCTTTCACCTTTGACGAGAACTACGATGTAGACGACCTGCGCGGCCTCCCCAAATCTGTCACGCGACATGCGACAGGCACAACAATCGAGCTTGTGGAACTAAGGCCGGAATATCACGGGCAGTGCCCCCGCACCTCGGAAGTGCTTATCCAGAAACTCATCGAACACTTCATCCTTGTACTGATGGACGAGGAGTGTCCGGCGGTTCAGGTTAACGACCTTGGGCTCAAGCATAACCTCAAAGAAATTTTTGAAAGAGACTATAAGGCCACGGCTTCGGCTTATCCCTTCGAAGTCGGTGGATACTCATTCACTTTACATGGTTTCCGACTTCCCACCTCACGGGCGACCAAGCACAAGCTTGTCTACGCTGCGGATCAACGGTCAGTCCTCAGCGACCGCCTAGCAGACCATCTTCCAAATCTGACATCCCGGCTTGAGGACTACGACGGCAAGGCGTTTTTCTACCTTGGCATCGTCCAGAGCCCTTACCTCACCGAACACGTCAACACCAATCGTACCGATTTCGAGTTCGGCAATCCTGATGATGCCGAGCTTGAACTTCCCCTCTCGGATCACAAGCTCATTCCAAAAACGGATATACGCGCTTCGGCACTAGCGTTCGTGGAGGACGATCTGAAGGATGTCATCGAGACCATCAACTCTGTCAAGCTCGATAGGATTCGTCGGTACGTGCAAGAAGAGGCGCCACAATATCGGATGCTTCTCAAGCACGCCGGCAGCTTCTTAAACAAGATCACTCCGACACCGTCTCGGTCTGAGATGGAAGGCATACTCCACCGGGAACTGTTCTTGCGGGAGACTGAACTCAAGAAAGACAGCACTCGCATCATTCGCGAGGCGAGCAAGATCACCGATTACGAGTCATACCACAAGGAGTTCACCGAATTCCTGGACCGGTACAATGAGCTTGGAGTGTCAGCCTTAGCCCAGTACGTTCAGCACAGACGGATCATCCTTGATTTCCTCGAACGCGCAGTCAAGTTGCCTGAGGACAAGAAGAACTACCCGCTCGAAAAGGTCGTGCATCAGCTCGTATTTCCAATGCAGCATAGCTCTGAAGATATCCCCTCCAGCGAGCAGAATCTCTGGATGATCGACGAGCGCCTCACATTCCATTCGTTCATTTCGTCCGATAAGCGAAACAACGCGCTGTCAGTCGTAGATTCGAAGGATAAGCAGAGAGGCGACATCGTCATCTTTGATGAAAAAATTATTTTCAGCGGTGAGCGGCCCGACGACGAGCATCCGCTGAACTCAATCATTGTGATTGAGTTCAAGCAACCGGGGCGCAACAAGTATGCGGGTGATGAGAACCCCGTTCTTCAGGCCGCAAAAGTGATCAACGCGATCCGCGGCGGTAAGTACCTACATAAGGGTCGAGCGATCCCAATCGCGAACGCAGATATTCCGGCCACGATTTTCGTGGTGGCAGACTTAACGCCAAAACTCAGGCAAGTTCTCACTGACTTCAATGCCACAATGACGCCGGACAAGCAGGGATTCTACGGCTATCACGCCAATCACAGGGTCTACTACGAGGTTATGGACTACACGAAGATGCTCAGCGACGCCAAAAAGCGTAATCGTATTTTCTTCGACAAGCTCAATCTAGTCGATAATCGATAGAGCCATGACGGGTTCAATCGCCCGTTCTGAGATGCATCTTCAGCCGGCACATCGGCTTCAGTCGAGTTCACGCGCGAAGCTGCCAATGGGTACCGAAATGTCCTATGTTCATGTGCAATAGCTGACAAAATTGACCAGCGTGCACGCCGTAATTGTCAGCTCAAAACCACGTCGATAAAGCCCTTTCCTTCCCTAATCCGCTCGAAGTCAGTGCGTAATGGCTGAGCTTTATCCAGCCATTCCCTCTCATAGGTCTCAAAGTCCGCGGGATCCTTCGGTTTGAAGTGTTCGAGATCAGGCTTGTAAATTCGGGTATCGCCAACCCGCCGAGCAATTTCCGTCATTAACAGGCCACGCGGAATCGTGCGGTATTTCCCTCGTTCGGTCGACACGACCGCTGTCGCTTTCGACTGCTGGCCGGCCGCCGGTACCGGCAGGATTGCATCCAGGATCGCAGTCGCTTCGCTGGGCTTTCCTTTGCCCATGTCCCAGGGTGTGCTGTTTTCACTGCCATGATGGCCGATCTTGAGGAAGTCGACTGTTTTGCCGAGCAGATCTCGGCGCTCGTTCCACATCACGTTCCATGAGCCATTCATCTTGCCCTCTTTGAAGTCGCCGTGCCATTCGGCGTCCCCGATAAACAGCAGGCGCTTCTTGTTCCATTCGATCAGCAGAACGATGCTGGAATTGTTTTTCAAAGTGCCATCCAGTTCCGCGAATGCCAAAGCGTTCGACTGCATGCGGGCACGAAGGGCGCGAAAAGAGGCCGGGCTGATATTGCGGGGCAAAGGCGGCTCTTGCGCTTTTGCAGTGGCATCAAACTCTTTTTCCGCGTCGAACGCGGCCGCTCCCAGCACGCCCTTCAATGTTCGCTGAGCGGTCGCGCCGAGATAATAACGATCGAAATCAGCCTCCGGGCCAAGGATGTTGATTTTCGCTTTATGGAGTTCAATGCCATGTGTTTCGTTGGTTTCGCCGGCATGCACATAGGTCGGCTCTCCGCCATCGAGCAGCGTCTTGCGCAAGGTCTGCATGGCGCCTTTGTTGTCAATCTGGAAAACTGACAAGAGCTCGCTTGCGCGAGGGCTCAGACTCGGCCCAAGCGCGGCAAGCCCCCGCATGGCCTGCTCAGCGACCCCTCTAATTTTTCGGGTCTTTCCCGCCTGCGGATGTTTGGGATCCATGGCGCAGTTCATCCAAACCGTGCCGACCTTCATGTTCTCGAATAGCTTGGGATCGAAGCCCGCTATGTGATCCTTGTGCTCGTGCGTGACAACGACAAGATCGAGCCGCTTTTTTCCGTCCTGTGCGTCTGGCAACTCGCTCTCGAGCTGTTTCATCGCTGCGGCAAGAAGCTTCCCTTCGCTCCAGGTGCCGCAGTCGATCAGCATATGGAATGCATCTTCCTTCTTGTCGGTTTTGCCGGGGATGCGAACATAGATGCAGTCGCCCAGACCGACATCATAAAGGCGGATCAGGAGCTCATTTGCCATCTAAGCGCTCCCAGGCTGGAATCATCGGCATCGTAAACATGAAAGTGCGGCGAGAGCTCAAACCGAACTGAGCCGTCAACTTCGCGCGCGATCAGTGGCGGTGTAAGGCTTCCAACAAGACCTTCGGGGCCGGCAAGTTCTTCACCAACCATCCCCTCCTCGATGCGTCTGGCAAGTGCATCGAGATACTCCTGCCTGCGCTGCTTGCCAGCCTCGAGTTCAGCCAAGGCTACCTGCTCGGTGCCAAAGAGTTTTTTGCGCGATTTTATCTTCTCCATCGCCACGCTTGCGGTGGCAAAGGGTTCGCTGCCTGGCTTGCGCGCCCAATAAAGCAGGCTGCCATTGACGTCGAAGACCATCGTCCCGCCACAGAGCAGGCTGGTCGTCTTGCCACTAAAGGAGCCAAACTGCGTCCCCGCTAACGCCAAGTTCTCGCGCCACAGATATTGGAGGATGATCTGTTTGGGCTGGAAGAGGCCTGGACCGACCATCTTCTCGGAGGTGAAGACCTCATCGACCATGATGTCGACATGGTCGGGAATGAAGAGCTTGTCGCGGTTGTCATCGAGATAGCGATAGGCCGCTGCACGCGAACTCCCGATAAGCTCCGGGTCGTGCGAAATTGTTCCTGGCATCCGATCGTACAAGGGCGCGCGCACCAGTAGGTCGGTTCTCTCCTCTGCGGTCATGATCTCGCGGTGGACGAAAATGTCCGCGATCATCTCGCGATAGTTGGTGGGATCAGTTGGGTTTGCGATCGCGAGGTTGCGCAAGACAGCGCGCGCGTAGTCGTTGAACGTAACCTCGACTGGCGGCAAAAGATCAAGCGCCTGGATGGCAATTATCTGCATCTGAGCGACCGCATATTGTAGCGATTGAGCCGGAGTGTGTGTCTCCCCGTCGCTGCGCTCTCGTTTGAGATATTGCTCGGTCAAGGCAACGAAGATGTCGAACATCGCTCCGGTCATCACCTCCGAGAGCGCGTGAGGTTCGATCTCATCCTTGTATTCGCCCAGAAAATGCTCGTTACCCGCACTACGAAGGTATGGTTGTCCTGACACGGCGTTGCCGAACTCTGTGGCGACAGATGCGATGAGTTCGTCACCGGATTTCGTCTTCAAGTGGCCCTTGGTCCTGGCCGCAAGCTCCTTACGGAACGAATTGTTCCGCAGCGTCATCAAGATTGCGGTCAAGTCCCCCAGGAATTCGTGAAAGGCACCTGTCTGTGGTGAGACCGCTTCCAGAAGATAAGGCCGAATGCCATCCAGCAGTGCATGACCAAACTCGTGATTGACGATATCGCTGGACAAGCAGGTGTGAATACGCTGACCGTTGTCGTCGTCAAAATAGTAGAACTGGAGCGATTTGCTCTGGCGATCATAATAGGCATTTGCGCCGTAACCGGCATTTGGCGTGACCAGAAGCCGATTGCCTTCGAACGCCCAAGAGATGCGCCGGCCGAGGCCGCTTGGGCTCTCGAAGAAATCAAGTGTGCTTTGCAGAATTGCCCAAGTGCTGACCTGGCGGAAGTGAGCGGTTTCTTTTAACGCTCGATCGATCCTACGCCCCTTCGGATCGAGAAAAACCTTCTCGCCGACGCTCCATTTGGCCGGTTCTTCCAACGTATTTCTGGTGCTGTCGTAATCGACAATAGCGAACCTCGCACTTGTGGGGCCGTCGCCAATGCGTGGCTCCCAAGGCACATAAAAATCGTCATCGATTTCCAGGCCGGGATTATTCTTCGCGACAAGGGGGTCCTTGTAATATGTGTCGAAGCGGACCTTGAGGCCGAGCTTCTTCTGCGTCACCCCATCCAGGAACCGTCGAGAGGCGTAGACGTCTCGCGTCTCAGCAGGTGACAGGGCCACCGCGACAGCCTTTTCACCCTTCTTAACGGGACTGCTCTTTTTCGCCATCTGCATCCCCCTGCAATCGTGAACTTGGAGACGTTACGACTCTCTACCCTAACTGCCGGCTTCTTTTGCCAGGCGATCTTTCATAAGGTCACCATAAGGCTCAACATCGAACGCCGTTGGAAAATTCTCTGGCTTATATCCCAAGATGGCTGCCTTCCGATCCAGAACCGACTGATGAACAAACGGCCGCGGCTCCTGTTTCTCGATCATGCGAGGCTCGGCCTGCGGAAGATAGAAACCGAGGGCGGATTTTCGCTTCCATTCACGCAATTTGACCGATTTTGGAATCCACTCGAGCGGCTTCCAGCCCCACGTCACTGAATCGTGCACGGCCCCAAGTGGATTCGGGCCCACGAAGTTCATCTTCCCCTCGCCCTCCCCTGTTCCGAAGACGAGGCGCTCCCGCATCCGAGAGTTGATCTGCAGTCCAAACGCCGTGGCTTCATCAATCATCCAGTCGAGCGGAAACTTAGAGATAGCGCCGTCCTCTTCAGGATAGCCACCACCAACATCCGAATGACACCCGGCGAACCAGACTTGCCTGATATCTTGCTCTTTTGCTGGCGCAGTTTTGTCGAAAGGATCTTCGACAAACGGCTGTGGTTCGACCCACCGGTTCAGCCGGAACATGCGACGATGCTCATCGATCGCAATCGCGTGGCGAAAGACCTCGACGCTCGGGTTGGTCCTTGTATGTGGCAGTGTCTGGAGCTGGGGCAGAAGTCGGTCCCTTCGCGGCACGATGACCGACGCAACCGTATCCCAGACACCAAGAAATTTGATACGAGCGTCTCGGGCTCCAGAGACTTTGGAGAAGTGCCAGGCGACGTTTAGGTCGTTCTCGTCGCTGGCCTGCTTATAGGAGCTTACAGCATATCGAACGATGTTAAGCTGATCCGGCTGCAGCAGGCCGATCATGTGGATCAGGCCCCCAACGGCGCGGACTGTGTAGGCACCGCGGCTGAAGCCAAAGAGGAAAATTGCGTCCCCTTCGACGTAGTGCCGGCAGATGAATGCGTAGGCGCCCGCGATTTCAGCGTCGAGCCCATATCCCGTGGCCAGTTCAAACACCGATTTGGTGTTTTGCCGCCAACGGGCCCATGCGTTGCTGGCGCCGATCGTGCCTACGCCAGCGTCGTAATAGACGCGCTGTTCCTCATTCTTCTTCAGGATGCGGAACAGTTTCAAAACGTTCGAGAGATTGCGCTCGATCTGGTTGCCCGTACCGTCGCAGCAGACGACAATGTTTTTCCCCACCTTGTTTTACGCTCCCGCACTGATGTATCTAGACTAAACTGGACGACTTCGAACTTCTTTCATCTAGCACGGTTTTTCGAGTCGGGCCCTCCCCGAAGCAGTCTAAACTCCGTTTGGGGCTCGCATTTCCTGCGAATACAGGCCTCAGGTCGGAAGCATATCGCGAATAGAAGTGCGATAATTGTTGCGCTCCTTTAGAATTCTGTAATCCGAATCACTGCGTGCAAGTTATTTCCTGGACAGCAACACCGGCATGAACATCCAAAAGGCGATCTCTAGCCTCCTCAATCCATCGAAGTTAGGCGCGCATGTCGCCTGCGCCGTCGCGCACGACGCGCCATGCGAGGGCGACGGGCCACGGACTGCACTACTTCATGTGCGTTTCAACGAAGACGAACCGCAGATCGATGCCCTTGCGGAGTTTCTGTGGGGCCAGTGCATGTACTATGCCCTGCCGCGAAAGCGGCGGCTCGAGTACACGGCGGCGATCGAGAAGGATTTCACATTGATCGCCCGGGTGCATCAGGCCGTGCGGGACGTCTTCATCACCTTCAACGCCACCAGCCCGTCGCGCGCTAGCGAACTGGGCGAGGTGCTCGCCTATTGCGTCGTTCAGCATCATCTTTCAGCGGCACAGGTCGCGGCAAAGATGGCGCTTAAAAACCTCCGCTAATATGCCGGTCCACGGCCTAGACGGGATCCACGCAACTTTTGAAGGCGACGCCCTGACAATCTTTTTCCTGGAATCGAAGCTCGCCGGGAGCGCCAACGCCGGCCTTAAGGACTATGCCAAATCCGCCGCGGGATTTCTCGCCAACCGGAAACAGTACCTTCGCGAATATGAATTAGTATCGGACCTTGGGCATTTGGACTCTCTGGAGGGCGCGGCCCGAGAAGCGGCGCTCGATTTCTTCGACATCGTCGGCAAACCCGATCTACCGAGACGCGAACGTTCTGTCGGAGTGATCTGCTATTCCGAACGCCGGTTCAATGCCAAATTGCCCGTCTCCGATGGTCCCGTGGACGCGCACGAGGAGCATTTCGCGGGCCTCTACCGAACAGATCACAAACGGCATCGCAGCGCGGCGAATAAGCATATCAAGGCGTCAGGAGCTGACACCGCGAAGACCCTTTTGTTCCTTGTGGCGGTTCCGGACGTCAATGTGCTTCGCAAAGCCTTTTACCGGGCGATGGGAGTGGAGCCTCCTCACGAAGATATTCCAGCCGCGTCTGAAGATGAGGAGGAGAACGCACCCGGGTCGGCGGAGGATCTCGACGTCGTCGCGCCGGTCGAGAGCACCGACGCATGACCTTCGCCCTGGACCTTTCCCGTCGGCTTGAGACCCACCAGGCCTTCCGATCCGACTTCGACCGTCTTCAGGCGGAAGCCGCCTTTGCCACACTTCCCCACACGATAGAGTCGCGCCGTGGCGGGATGGATCGGCAGGATGTACTACGCCTGATGTACTGCGCCGGGGTGTTCGCCCAGACCGACGACGAGACCCTGCGGGCGCTTGCCCAGGCGATCTCGTTGGGCGCCCTTCTTATCGGTCGCGACGACATTCCAGTGGACGCCAGCCTTCGCCTTTTGACCGATCTAGGCAATTTCCCCGCCCTAACGTACGCGGAAGCCCGGCATGAGCCAGTCGCCACAATTCGGCAGGCCCTACGGGCGGCGATCTCACGCGAGGTAAATGGCATCGACGTCGGCAGCGAGCGAATTGCCCTTACCGATTTCCAGAAACGTGCTGGGGATCGGCTTGGCCAGGATACGGCGCTGGCTATTTCCGCGCCGACATCGGCCGGTAAGTCCTTTCTAGTCATCGAGCACCTTTGCAGGACCGCAGAACGGTCCGCCATCTTCCGGGCGGTCTATGTCGCGCCCACACGTGCGCTTCTCTCGGAAGTCTATGCCTCGATCCAGCGCCGGCTAAACGATGAAGTCGGCATTCGCGTTTCGACGGTGCCAACGATCGACCCTGCGGCCCCCGAGCGTCAAATATTCGTTCTGACCCAGGAAAGATTGCAAGTTCTGCTGGCGGTCTCAACTATAGATTTCGACTTGGTGATCGTCGATGAGGCGCAGAATTTTTCGGACGGCGCCCGGGGAATGATCCTGCAGGAATGCCTCGAACAGGCAATTGCCCGACGGGCTGACACTCGTCTGGTCCTGTTGGCGCCGGGTGCGGAAGGTTTCGAAACCGTCGCCGATTCCATCGGCCTGAAGGGACTGAAAGCATCTGTTTCGCTTCTGCCGTCCGTCATACAGAACCGCATCCTCGTGAGCCGGGCGGCCGAGCCGAGGACCCTCAGTCTGCGACTCCTAACCGCTCTTGGCTCGACATCGTTAGGCGTGGTTCAGAGCCATCGAGGGTTTGACCACCCCGCCAGCCGTCTCGCAGCGGTCGCGCTGGAGCTCGGACGCACAGGCGGTTCTCTGGTGTATGCGACGGGACCCAAGGACGCCGAAACAGTCGCACTACAGCTACACCAAGATTGCCGAGATAGCGGCGATAAGGTGCTCGAAGATTTGGCGCAGTTCATTGAAAAGCACATCCATCCCCGATATGCTCTCGCCGCCTTGGTCCGGCGTGGCGTAGCCTTTCACTACGGTAAGATGCCCACGCTGCTGCGGGAGTCTATTGAGAGTGCCTTCAAGTCCGGCGCGCTGAAATTCCTTGCTTGTACCACGACCCTTTTTCAAGGCGTAAACCTTCCCGCCCGCAACGTTTTCATCGACACGCCTACGCGGGGGACTAACTCGCGGCTGGATCCGGCAGCTCTATGGAATTTTGCGGGACGCGCAGGTCGGATGAAGGCCGACATCGTTGGAAATGTTTTTCTCGTTGACTACGACGAGTGGCCGGATAAGCCGATGAACAGCTTCGTCGGCTACCGGATCGAACCTGCATTCGGAAAGGCCGCCGCCGACCATGGATCCGCCATACTACAAGCTCTGGCCGGCGAACTGCCAAGGATGGTACCTGGCGATGAGGTGGCGGGGAAGGTTCGCGCCGCTGCGGGCCTGCTCATAGCAAGAGCCGCCAGAGGCGACGTGGCTCTTTTTGCGTCACGATCCCTGTCCTCGTTCGCGGCAAAAGATCGCGACGCCCTAGTCGTCGCGGCCCAAGCTGCGAGCGATGGGATCGGCCTGCCCGCGACGCTGCTGTCCACAAACTGGACCGTAGATCCTTTCGGGTTGAAACGCCTGTTCAATGAATTGGTCAGCAAGATCGTAGCCGGCGAAATCGACGGATTGATCCCGGTCAACCCGCACGACTATCTACCGGCGCGTAAAGCGTATGAGTCGATTTTCATGCGTGCACAGAGGCTGGTGAATCTGTCCGCCAGCAGGTTCCCCGCATTGGTCGCCGGCGTCGCGGTCAAATGGATGCAGGGCACGCCCTACCCCGTTCTTCTTGCCGACGCTATCCGGCGCGAAGAGCGAACCCTTGCGAAAAAGATCAAGGCCTATGAGGATGAAATTGCATCGAATGCGAAGTCACGCAAACGTCGGCCGAAACCGATCGACATCAATGATGTGATCCGTAAGGAGTTCGACCTCATTGAGGACGTCATCCGCTTCCGGTATGTGCAACTCGGAAAAGCCTACATTGATGTCCTGGCCTTGGCATTGCGGCACTGCGGATTCGAAGCGCGGATCAGAGAAATCTTTGACTTCTCACTGGCGCTTGAGCTCGGTGTATGTACGAGGTCTGGTTGGTCTTTCATGGAACTTGGACTTTCGCGGATCGCTGCCGCTGCGCTTGAGCCTCATTTCCCAAACTCCGATTTGAGCGTCCAGCACGCGCGGGACTGGTTGCGCAAACTAGACGTGACTCAACTCCAAATCAGTTCGGTGATCGTCGACGAGATGCTCAGCTTGGGGCTGATAGAATTGGAGAATTTCGCTTAGGCAGCCTTATTTGGCCAAAGGCCTTGTCAGCCCCTCATCCAACTTGCCTGGCGGTCTCATTGCAGAGGCCAGAAACGGGCGTATCGGAATTCGACGCTTACCGCCACCGGGGCCTGTCTGGGCCACCCGTCAAGAAGTGCCGGGGCGGCTCCTGTGCCTATGAGGGAAGGTGTGGCTTAAGGCTTAAGGTTGGCAGTCACCCGGGGAATGATGCGATTCATACGGGCCAGTATGGCAAGCGCGTCAAGCATGGCGGTATGCTCGGATACGTATTTGATGGCAACTTCGCTTCGGCATTCGCTGCGATCACGGCTGCAATCGGAACGCGTCTCGCGGACCTAGACATGGATGCGCCGGGCGAGATGAAGCAATCTTCCAATCGGCCGTATGACAGCAATTGCCGAGAGACCTATCACAGGAGAGGTGAACTGCGCCCGTTGATCTTACACCACCAAGTCGTTCCAGTCGGACGGTAGAGAAGCGCCACGCTCCGACCTCGCCGTTGCGGCCGTCAGAAGCCGAAGTGTTCGCTCGATCTCCGATCGCCGGGTGGCACGTGAGCTAACTGATCTGGTCAGCCGTCGCGGGAAGCCGGACATGATCGAAAAGGGAACTGTTTGGATCAAGCTGGCAATACCTCTGCAAATTCCCCACCGCAGAACCCGACATGGGCTGCAAGTGCTCGGAGCAGAACGGGCCGCCAGTGATTGAGGTGAAACTCTCGGCTCTCCACATCTGCCTGTGCAAGAAGATAGCTGCGGACACCCTCAGCGCCAGCACTATCAAACAGGATTCTAACTGCGGTCGCCTGACTGGTCAGATAGATATTGATCTCCCGCGCATAGCGTTCGTTGAGTTTCAGGCGCTGCAAGACAAATGAGAGGCGCGAGCTAACTAGCGCTTCGATTGGAGCGGCTGGATCAATGTCAAACGTAGCAACCAGGCCGCCCCCTTCAATTGTGACGCCGGCTCGCAAGAATGACGTATCCGGAACCGCTTCGAAATAGGGGTGAAAGAACTGCTGGGCAGGCTCTAGGGCAGCCGATTTGCTCTTCGACTGATTACACTCTTGGCAAAGGGGCACCAAATTGCGAGGATAAACAGCCAACGGATGGTAATCTGACCGCGGAAGATGGTGATCCAGTTGGCGCGGCGGTGCAATTCCACATATCGGGCACAGCTCAATTCCTGCCATTAGCGACGCTCGAACCGACGCTAACTTGCCACCCGCTTGGGTGAAGTCATACCCGCTATAGATCGCGTCGCGAAACTGCTGAAGAAGCGCGCCGCCCTTTAGGATTTCCGCGGGGCCCCCCAAACCCGCGTCATAAGCGTCGTAGATGGCAATCACGCTGTCGATCTCAGCTTGGGTCGCAGCATAGCCTTTCGCAATACCGGCGTGAACGTAGGTCTCGATAGCGCGCACGAGGTAGGCTTGCGCCTCCTCGCGAGAAGGACATGGCAGGGTTCTCACTGGCGAGCCTTCCGGGCGAGGCCCGCAAGCACGTATGCGAGCGCCTGCCCGCTAAGGCCCGGCCGAAAATGCTGGTTCACGTCCTCGATTGTATTGTGTGCCTGAATGAGTAGATCAAGAATCCCATGAAAGTCTGTCGCGGCAGAAGTCAGACCGAAGGTATCGTGGGTTAAGGTTCCCACGTTCTCGCCGAATGTCTCTCGTGGCGGGATAAAGACCTCAAATTCCGATCCGATCCGCCTTATGACCCTCACGTGCAGTGCCAACGTCTCCTGGAGGATCACCGGTGAATGCGTTGCCACGATTGCGAACGCGTTCTTTTCTTCCAGTACCAATCTCAAGGCGTGCATGACCGCTGCAATGAGCGGGGGATGAAGGTGTGTCTCAGGCTCGTCGAAGAGCACGAGGGATTTTCTCGTCGTATGTGCCACCAGCGAGGCGATCGCATGCATCGTGATTTTGTGGCCTGTGCTCCATCCGAGAAAGCTTGAACGGGGATTGGCACCAAGCAGAGCCTGTCGATCCGTCCCGGCAACATCGGCAAACGAGGCGTCGGCGAGCACCAGCGCAAGAGCAGCATCGAACAGCGCATCATCTCCATGCTCCGCGATCTGCCCGATTAGGCGAACAAACTCGTCAGCGAGCTGCTCGAGCGACTTCAGTTTCGTACTCGATCGTCGATCCTCGATGTCCAGGACAGTTCTTTCATCCACGTCCGTCGGCTTGGCCCGTGCGGATGACAATTGCTCTCGCACTTCGGCAACGACGTCGCGAAGGCCGGCGTAGACGTAGCGACCGCCTCCCCTCTCCATGTCCGATGCGATCTGCTCGAGCTCAGTCTCATACAACCCGGGCACGGAGAAGTTCTCGAACGCGCTGTACGAAACCGCGATAATGCGCATGAAGCCAATTGACGGTGGATCGAACACGCCGACGGCGGTCAACTGAGGCCACGTTCTGTCCGATGGCGACGCAAACGCGACCCGTGCGATGCGCGATAGGAAGGTGCTCTTGCCCGATCCGTTGCGTCCAATCAGCACCATCACTCGCCGTGGGAGCAAGACCTTGCGCTTGCTGGGGCCAAGTTCGCGTGTCGGGCCGAAATAAAACAGTGGGCTCGGCGCATCGAAATAGAGCTGGATCGGCGCCGCCCATCCGGCCGGATGGAATGTGAACGACAGATGGAGGTCTGGAACCTCGCTGGCATTGCGAGAGTGAATCTGTCTAGCATCGGAAAGGAAGCCCTCGGGTTCCGGATTGTCGCGGAACAGAGATATTCGCCAGCCTTCCTCCTGGCTGAATAGCGGCTCTAGTTGCGAGTTGGCAACGACGTCGTTCAACGAGCCCAGAATCTCATCTCGGTCCTCCCCAGCAATCTCATTGAGCCGCTGGTAATAGTCGAGTGAGCTGCCAACAGAGCCGAAGTCAGGCGGAAGCCGGTCGAATGGTTCGGTGATCAGGATGCCGTCTTGCGTGGTTTGGCCTCGCCGTAGAATCTTGACCGGCCCGATCAAAGTAGGAGGGCTTCCCTCGACCTGATAGTAGAGGTGATACAGCGTCATGAAGGAAAAATCGTTCCATCTGTCCTGCTGCAGCGCGAACTTTGTTGCAAAACTCTGCACGCCCTGGCGGCTCGGGGGCAAGACGCTAATGGCCATGGGCAGCCTCACTTGCGGGCGGTCCGCCGTGCTGGCTTAGCTGGCTCCCCCTATCCAGGAAGCCATCAAGGAGTTGTTCGCGGTTCACCATCGGATCCGACGATACGGCGCCAATAAGCCCGCACACCACCTTGCGAGCGAGTTCTCTGGCACTTCGTCTATCGTTCCCGGATATGTCCGCCATCGGCCTCCCGTGTAGGAAATCGCTCCTAAGCCCGAAAAGCTTGGAATAGGCGTTCCCAAACGAACCATCGTTGAGCAGTCCGGAAATGCGAAGCGTGGCCCGGCGCGTCGCGCCGGGATTCTTTCCTTCGATCTTTTTTCGGGCGCGTGGGTCATGGTCCAAAGGCAAGCCGAGCGCCGCCTCGATCGTTGAAATATGGGCAAGAAACTCGTCGATGGCTTCTGATTGAAATCCACGGACAAAGAAGTGCGCAACAGGACGGTCGAACAACGTCGTCCGGCGCGCCGCTACAATGTCACTCCACGCGTCGTCGGTCAGCCAGGTAATTGCGCTGTCGCTGTCATCATTTAGCGGATAGGCGACCGGCGCTTCATATTCATGCTCGTCGCCATTGACATCGAACTGCCATGCAGGCTCCCAGCTCAGGCTGTCTGGAGAAGGTGGCGGAACCCGACGAGCAAACACGTCAGAGTCGACGGTGTAGACCCAAGGAACTCTAAAACCACGCCATTCCATGTCCTTGTATTCAGCGATCTGCTCCCAGGGGATTGTGAGGAGTCCAAAAAGCGCAGCTTCGACAGATGAAGGGAGGCTAGTTTTGTGCGGTTCGATTCGTCCAAAATCCTGGCTAAGATTCACGAACAGGCCGGGCAGTGTTCTCCCGTCGGGACCCATGTCGTCGTGGGAAACCTTCTCGTCGACGACGAGCCAATTGAACTCGGAGAAGCGTTTGCTATCGAACGACCAGTTCTGGTTCGCCCGATGAAGACGCAAAACGTCGAAAAGCTCCTCAAGCTCCGTCGCCGAAAAGCACCGCACCTGATTTGGACCGAAGGAGATCGTCGGAAGGCGCGATGCCAGATCGAGCGGGCACAGGTGCAGTCGCCTCGATGCCGTGCTCCGGATGGCTTTGTCGAGGCCATCCGATATTTCGGCCGCACCCGCTGCCAACCCAGAACCCTGGCCACCGACGAGACAGGCCAAGCCGAGCTGCCGCAATGCTGAGGCAAGCGAAAATCGCAGCATGGAGCCAGATCTAATCTGGGGGTATCGAGTTTGACATAACTCCGCAAAACGCAGAAACGCCGGCGTGTTCTGCAGGTGATTAACGTCAGTCGCCGGCGCCCGACCCAGTTGTTCCAGTTCGTGAAGAATATCGACAGCAGGGCCGACCGTGACGTTCATGATGTCTGCGGTCCCGGCGGAGCTCGATAGAGAATGATCCGTCCGGTCGGCAGAATCTGGGTGAGGAAATCAAAATCGCGGATGTTGCCGGTCAGCACGCCCGCCCCCAACTGACGCGCCTGAAGGAATACGAGGGCGTCATTTACGAAGCGGCGCTCGTGCCCCTCCCCCTTGGGCAGATTGCTCAGCCGGAAGAGCAAGCCAGCCAACACACCGGCCTGTCCCCACATCGCTGCATCCGGGGCATGAAGACGGTGGTCCGGAATGTCCTCCACCGTGGCTTTGATTGTCTCGAGGACAGCTTTTGTGGAGGCATGCTTTGGGTCGAGCCGGCCAAAGGCGTGGGTCAGCTCAGAAAGGCAGACCGCGGAATGGTGGCATCGGCGATAGGTAAGCAGCGTATCGACTTCAACCGGTGCTCGTCCTTGCAGGACATCCAGATAGACGCTCGTATCCAGAAACACCGGTCCCCCGATCGCGGGTTCGTTTGCGACCCATGGGAGATCATCGTCGGCCCTACGCTCCAGCGTTCCGGTGTACTTTTGCGGCTTGAGTGATCGGAGGGTCTCGGAAAGATCAAACCCCAAGATCTATGTCCGCCGGGATACTGCCCTTGCGTCCGACCAAGCGGGCGCCAAAGTCATCTTCGAGAGCCAGGCGCGACAGCGCCAGTTCCAACAGCTCCGTGTCCGAGGTGACATGAGCGCGCTTCTTGGCCGCCTCGATCAACTCCAAAGGCACTCGCCCCGAAAGGCGGGTATTCTTCGCCGCGCCGAGCAGTCCGGCGGCTTTCGCTTGCTCGAGTACGAGCTTGTTGCGGGTCGATGCGACCTTTGCTTCGCTTTCTGAAGCGGTCCGTGTTTGCGCGGCCATGAGAACCTCCTGTGTTGAACAGAATATAGATTGCGTTGAACGCATAGGCAAGGCTTAGTAGCCGCTGGCCGTCGGGACGTAGGCACCTGAAGCACACTTACCATAGTGATCGATTGGGGGATCGATGGATTCTATGCAAGCCGAAATTGCACGCTTCCTTGCGGAAAAAGCGGTGCGGCAAACGCGTGCGACATATCAGCAGGTGGGAGACGCCGTCGGTTGGAACCATCCGACAGGTCGCGGTCTGGGCAAGAATCTGGAGGTCGTCCTGCACGCTTTGCATGATCGCGGACTGCCGCCGCTCACGACGATTCTAGTCAAGCGCGGCGAGAGGCATCCGGCGCCCGACGCCATGGCGTATATCCGCGGAGCCTTGGGCGATATCGACATCGATGCCGCACAACGTGAGGTGTTCGCCTTCGACTGGCGATCGATTCCAGACTTGGCTCCTGACGTCGACAGACTTCCGAGCGGCCGTGATATTTGGCTTGACCTCTTTTTGGGGGTTTGACCCCGCGAGTTGGGGCTGCATCGGCTTTGCCGACGAGGCCAAGCGCAACCGCTATTTGAGATTATCCAGTCCCAAGCATTGGTGGCGATCTACGTCACCAAGGGCAAGGGGCCCGAGGAGATGCGGGGCAAGGTCGTGGGCCTCCTCGAGGTTTCCCACAACGCCGGCCATGCCAGTCAGTTCATCGCCGGCGACCGCTGGGCCGAGAAGGAAATGGACCCTGCCTCGAGAGGCAAATGGCTGTTCGCCGTGCAGGCAACCCGCGCATGGCGGATCGTCCAGGAGGATTGGAAACCTGTCGAGCAGTTGTTTCCAGCCGCGTATGCGAGCGCGCACGCCGAATACATCGGATCTAGTGGTGTCCAGGTTGACGCAGTTGAAGCCGAGCATCTCATGCAACTCGATGTCTATGAGGTGCCCGTGTATGGCCAGGGGAGCCGCGTCAACGGCACAATCCAGACGCTCGAGTCCGCTTTGTCGCCAAGTCGCGCGATCCCACCCGCGACCGAACCGTACTGGGTTGGCGAAACCGATGGCCCCAAGCATCTCTATATATTGGAGCTCAGCGGCGATACATCGGCCTATCTCGGGCGTTCACCCGCCGACGTTGATGGCCGCGCCATCATTAAGGTCGGTTTCTCCCGCAGCCCTGCGGCCCGTCGCGACCAGATCCAAAGCGCCTACCCACAGGGGCAATTCAAGTGGGTGATAAAGTACCCTCATCCCGTCCCAGATGCCGCACCGTATTCTAACGCCAAGACGGCGATCGTAGGCGAGGATGCAATGAAGCGGCGCCTTGTGACCGAGGGGGCTGAGGTGCTGGGTGGAGAGTTCTTTCTTGCCGAAGACTGGCTCGTCCACAGCACGTGGAGAGCTGGCAAATTTGCGGCAGAAAAGGCCATGGAGAGCTGACTAAGCTTCAAGTGTTGGCTTTGCGCCCCCAGAAATTAGCGCTGAAATTGTTCAGGTGGTCACCGTCACCGAGCCTGACCTCAAACTCACCGGGGATACCCGCCCCGTCATGACCCGCCCGAAAATAGTCGCGCACCGACCAATGAGCCAGCTGCTCGAGGTGCTCCCATTCGCGTAGCAGGTCGGTCTCGCGGTCCTCCGCAAGCTTCCTGGCGCTGCGCTTAGGCTTGGGCTGAGCGATCGCACGATAGTCGAAACGGGGCTGGACCTTGTGTTTGAAGATGATGGAACCGGCAGTCCACTCATCCTCGATCGTTCGGCGCCACCTGTAGCTGACACGAACCTGCATGTCCTGGGTCAGACGAAACGGAGCAATCGTCGGATCGTCGATGAAGAACAACTGGCTTTCGCGTTCCTCGACCTCCAAGCGCTGCTTCATCTGACCGAATGCAAAAGTCAGATCACTGCCGGCTTTACGAGCAGAATGTAGCATTTCTTCCCGCTTCTTCGCAGATTTCGCGATCCTGTATGCCGCAAGCGCTTGATCGAAGTATCGGAGCTTGGTGGCCACGTATTCTCCGCAGTTGTAGAGCGGTAGATTGCTGAGTTTTCCGAGTTGCTCTGACCTGATGGCCTGGTCAACCAGGTCGTGAAGCGCCCCGCTGTCGATGGCTCCAATAGCCTGTTTCTCGCGGTCACTGAGATTCATCAAGCCCATCTTGTCTCCCCTCAAACACAAAATCCCGCAGCGTTCATCGGACTCGAGCTATCTGGCAGCACGGTGGAGAGACGACGATCAAACCGTTGCCGCGTCAGCTAGTGAGATCGCGTTTGCAGCGTGTTCGTCCTCGGCCCGAAGACGCTGATGGGATGTTTCCTGCGTTTCCACAAAGAAGCTCTTTCCAGAAATGCCGGCGCGATCGAAGAATGCCTGATTCCGCTCTCTGGCGTCACTGAGGAGTGTGTCCCACCCGATGAGCTCGATCGACCCTTTAAAACCCGAACGGGGCTGGTAGTAGCGCCCTCTCCCGTCGGCAGTGCGGTCCCACGAATAGGTCCAGTCGTCCATTTTGCCCACGATGTCGGCAACTATGAAGCAATAGAAAACCGTGTCCTCCTTCAGCTTTATGGGGCGCCCCTTGACGTCAAGCTTCCCCCCTTCAAGCAGCCGGCGCACATAGCGCTCGACCTGATGCTGGGGGTTCTCGTCCGCGGCATAGCTGGTTCGTCCCGGGCGCTTGAACTCAACGAGCAGCACGCGCGAGGGATCCTCGGTCTGGCGCAGGCCGTGTACGTGATCGAAAATCAGAACATCCGGCCGCTCGTCGCTGGCGACTGCATCAGAGAGATTCTGGAATTCCTCATCCGAGCTGAAATACTGGGCGAAGGTCAATCGCTCATCGATGATCCAGAGGTCGTGCGACGCCGCCGGCACTACCTTTCTGGCGCCATCGGCTAGGGTGTTGACCCGCAGAGGACAGATGAACGAGTGCAAAATGTCTTCGCGCTGATAGCTGCTGTCACGCGTATCGTCGCGGACCTTCTCCAGCAGGATCTCGATGAAATCGAGCACGACCTTTCGGCGAACGATGTACTCGGTGAGACTCTTCTGCTCCGCCTCTTCGATTGCCTTGCCGGCGGCCTCGATTGCGCTCGCAAACGAATTGACATCGACGGACGGCTCCTTCAATCGCTCCAGCACCGCGCGAATTTTCTCCGCTTGGCGCTGATCCCGGCGATAGCGCTCACGCGACAGATGTCCGAAGATCGCATCATCGTTTAGCTCCCCCGAAGGGAGCTTTTCTTGCAGTTCATCGACGTCGCCGAATGCAACAGATGGGTAGGGATTCGGTAATTGCCTTGACCCTGGTTCGCTGATCCTGGCGCAGTGCTTGCAGCGGTTCTGCCAGGACCTTCTCGATGTGTGGTGTGCAGACATCGCTCACGATGCGATCGAGGATCGCGTCCTCGAACTGGAACTTCGTGCGATCCTGATTGACGTTGTCGTCCAGGAATTTGCCGGTGAGCACAGCGTGAAAGACCCGGTCCTCGTTTACCCCAAAGTACTTTAGGCCGAGCTTGCCGTCGATCTTTTGGGAATGAACCGTTCGGTCGTGCGCTATGAAATGGACGAAGTGCGACCTCTGCAGATCCGCGCTCGCAACCTTATCGCACTCCATCAACGTGAGTGTGAGCGGCCCATAGTCAGCGGTTGGAATGTCCTCGATGGTCTCCCGACGATAGATGATCGAATTGATCTCATCCGGATAGTGGCGGGTTTCGTCACCGCAGTGCACCGTGATGCGAGGCGAGCGCGACCCGATGAAGGTCGGCAAGAAATGCGACGTGAAATGCTGAAAGACGTACGCTGGGCGACCCGGGAATTTGGCACGATAGCCATTGTCACGGAGCCCATCAAACTCGACCATTACCCCGGTGTCCGGTGCCGTGGCGTCGAGTTTGCTCTCTTCGTAGTCTTGAATCTGGTCGGATTGCGATAGGACAAAGCGAAACTTCCGGCGCTTCGGGTCGCCATCTTCTACCGAAGTGCTGGACACGCTGATCGCGTCAAAGCAATCCAGCCACAATAGACGCCCTACGCCCTTGCCTCCGCGCGCAATCTTATTGTCCGTATCGGTAGTGGTGAAAGCGTCATAGTTTCTGCCGTCGAGCCCCATGCCATTGTCTTCGACCACAATCTTTGCGGGCGCCTGTCGGCGCGCCATGGTGAGGGTGACAATGATTTTCCCTTTGGTTGCGACGTTTTCCTTGAACCGGTCCTGTGTGCTGTGAATCGAATTACTGACCGCTTCGAAAGTGGTTGCATGGCGTCTGCAGCGTTGGTCGGCTTGGGAAGCCGATCAATTCTTTTGACGAGATTTGTCTTCAACGATGGCATTTATTATCCCCCACTGAATGCAACTTTACGCGGCGAGTATTTCTCGGTCTATCGTCAAACGAGGGAGAGTCCAGATAATTGCCCATGCTCGATACCGCCCTCTCCCGGTCATCTCCCGCACCCCCAAATCGGCAATAAGATTGAGCGCGCCACGTTGGGTCACCTTCGCCATCGTCGACACCATAGTCGCGGATACGACTCGCCGCGACAACGCTCTCGTTCCATCTGTAGACGCGCTTGCTGAAGCCGGACAAGCTTCCGCAAGCCGCTATCTGCTGTCGCGGATATGGCATCGAGGAAAAATCGACGAGCCGGATCGACCGATCCCGCTGTGGCGACGCAGGAGACCTGGTTCGCATCGTGGTCGATGAACAAAACGCATCGATGTGGTCTTGGTGGATACTCACGACCGAACAGGTCTAGCCCACGCCCTTTTGGGAAGTATCGCATCGCAGGTCCACAGGGACCGACGGCACCCACACTCGCAACGGCGCCGAGTGATCCTGGCAGCGAGCGGCCATGATGAATTAATTGCTCGCTTCGCCGACTCCCGCCGACGTGCTGAGGGCCTATCTGCGCGTGGTCGCCGATCGAACCACGTCAAAGCCACACCACAACGTTGGAGTTGCACAAGCCTGACGGATTGACGGCGGCCCCTCCTGTCTTGGCGCGGGGACTATTTGTCCCCTACGGCGCTAGCGCCAGGATCGCGGTCATCGGCAAACCCTGGCATGATATCGCCAGCCAGCAGCTTTTCCTTGCTTAGCAGTCCTGCATCCTCAAGCGCCTCGAAATCCGGCAGGTCGCGCAGTGTGTCGAGCCCGAACTCCAGTAGGAATTGTTTGGTCGTGACATAGGTGTAAGGCGCGCCGGGCGTTGGGCTGCGCGGACCGGACGCAATCAGCTTCGCGCCGCGCAGATGACCGATGAGATCGCGGCTGATCTCCTTGCCGAAGAACGAAGACAACTCGGCGCGGGTGATCGGCTGGAAGTAGCCGATGCACATCAGCACGAGCACCTCTGACTGCGTGAGGTCTGCCGCGCGATGGCATCGGCATAGGCCGGCCGCGTCAGATGCTTCCAGCCGCCGGCGACGGCGACGAGGTCATAGGGCCGACCGCGCAGTTCTTCGCGGATGTCGCCGATGAGGAGATCAATGCTGCAGCTTTTGCCGACGATGCGGGCGAGCGTTTCGTGGTTGACCGGCTCGCTGGCCGCAAAAATGGTCGCCTCGACGCGGTGCATCCATTCGCGCCAGCGCGCCTCCGGCGGTAGGTGATCCAGTTCCTTATCAAACAGGCGGTCGCCTGATCGACCGTCATCTGACCGGCCCTTCCCTCGTCTGCGCGCCGCTTCCACCATGGTCTTCACAGTCCGTAGATGCGGAAGGTTGGGCGGCCGGACAGTTCACGCACGGCGCCGAGTTCGACCAGCCGGTCGAACAGTCGGCGCAGGCCGCGATCACTCATGCCGGCGATCTTTTCGGACGCGACGATCGCATCGTCGGACAGGAGCTTTCCGACAACGGCGTCTGCCGCCTTGGCCCTGAGTTTCGGGGCGACGGCAAGCAGCCGGTCCGCGCGGCGCCCGAGTTCGGCGTGAAGATCAATTGCGCGCAACGCAGCGCGCGCCTGGGCGGCAAGCAGTCCTTTCGCTCGATCGGCTTCATCCCCGGTGCTCGCCGCAATGGCAATTGTCGAGCGGCGGGAGCGGCCGGGTCCTGAGCCCAAAGCCACCTCCGCGCCCAGCAACGGCACCGCATGGGCCCAGCCCAACCGCTGCGCCAGCAGGACGTCGGCGAGCCAGCATCCGAAGGTGCGTCCGAAGCCATGTCGTTTGGCGGCCATGAATGCGCCAGTCAGCATGCCGACAATTCCGATGCTGGCAGAAAGCTGTCGAAGGTCATCCGCCAGATCGCGGACCGCGCGGTTTCGATTCGCGCACCCGGGCACAACGCTTGGATAAGTCCCATCAAATGCTCTCCGGTGCCCGTCATCTGTATAGCTGACATTGGGCCGAGGGCTTCCAGCACGAGCCACATGGCGCGGCTATCGACCGTGACCCATGGTGCGCCGCCCCTGCCGCCAGTTCCAGCGGCGGCACGTGACACCTCGCACCAGATGACTTCGCCCGGTTCGGGATGCTCGGTTACCATTTCACCTTGCTCGATCGTGTCGAATGGCTCCGCTCCCTTCGCAATTAAAAGTCTCGGGACCCCTGGTAGAGATCGAGATCTTCCCCGCCAATCGGAAGGCCATACAACACGCTGACGGCATTGTAGGCATCAACCAGTGGGGAAATCCGCGGAGAGAGCCATCTTTCCGCACCCGCTTGAGAAGCGCGGCGGCCGAGCACGGCGTTCGATTGGCCTTTGTGCCGAAAGCCTCGTAGGCAACGGCCCACGCCGCAAGATGCGCGTCCCTTTGGGCGTCATCGCGAAGCGCCGCCTGTTCCGCCGCCGCAATCGTGTCGTTCAACGCCTGTGCATCCGGCACGTCGATTCCAGCGTTCCGCACCACAATGCTGATCAGATGAAAATCCCGGTAGCGGGCCTTGATCTCGGGGCAATCAATGGCGTGAAAGACATGGGATGCTCTTTTCTCATCGGGAGGCTTTGCGCTGGGGGTCGTTCGGGAAATGTATGAAGAAAGGTGTTTGTCGAGGCGTTGGTGCGTGGAACATTTTTCAAGGGTTTGCCGATAGGCAGGCGAGATCGCCAACGACATGATCTTCGCCCGATACCCTACAAACACAATGCCAGCCGCCGTCACCGAGTCGCGAAGATGAAATTCAAGGTGACAAACTGGCCGGAATACGAGGCGGGCCTTCGGCGGCGCGGCAGTCTGACGCTGTGGTTGACAGAAGAAGCCTTGGCCAGGTGGCATGCGCCGCGAAGAACGACCCGCGGCGGCCAGCCCCGCTATTCCGATCTCGCCATCGAGGCGGTCTTGACACTGGGATGCGTCTTCGGGCTTCGTCTGCGCCAGAGCGAGGGATTGGCGACCTCGCTGCTCGATCTGATGGGGCTTGATCTACCGGTTCCCGATCACACGACGCTAAGCCGCCGGGCGCAGATATGGGAACCATCGGCCAAGCGGCAGCGGCATCCGAGGACGGTCCGCTGCATGTGCTGATCGATAGCACCGGATGAAAGTCTACGGCGCCGGCCAATGGCTGGAAGACAAGCACGGTGCCAGATCACGCCGGACCTGGCGCAAGCTGCATTTGGTTCTCAATGCCGACAGCGGCGAGATCATCGCCCATTGTCTGACCGACCAGGACGGCGACGATCCCACGCAGGTGAAGCCGCTGCTCGACCGGATCGACGCAGAGATCGACCAATTCACGGCCGACGGAGCATATGATGGCGGTCCCACCTACTGCGCGGTGCTGCAACACAGCGTCCCCGCAAGGATAGTCATCCCGCCACGTTCAACGGCCGTGGAGAGTGATGACACCGGACCACCCGGTCAAAGGGACGGTCACATCACGGCGATCGCCAATGATGGAAGGCTGAATTGGCAGGCGTCCACCGGCTATGGCAAGCGCGCCCTGATCGAGACCGCCGTCGGGCGCTACAAGGGGCTGATCGGACGTCGCCTGCGAGCCCGCTCCTTTTCGGCTCAGCAGACCGAGGTCGCCATCGGCTGCGCCGTTCTCAACCGCATGACGGCGTGCGCACGCCCGGAGTCCGTTCGCTGCCCGGCAAGGCCGACATAGCAGGCGGCATCAAAGAGCTGATTGTGCCTAATGCCACATTTTGCACCAATGCCTTGTGGCGCGGGCAGCCACAGGCACAGGCTACGCGGAAAATGAAAAGCGGGGCCAACCCATTCGCTTGCACACAGCCTGGGTTTTGCCAGCTCCTCAACCGCAACGTGCTGTCAATCTTCGTCTTGCCATGTCTTGAACGCCGAACTGTTCACGCCATTGGCGCCGCTTTGTCATCCCGTGCCCCGAAATGAGGCCGTCGTTCGAACGATATGCGCAGTTGCTTATCCGCCAGAAACCGGCGAGCCAGATCGGTGTCGCGCTTACCCACGCGTGACACCCAGTCCGAAAACAGGCGAACCGCGCGCCGGTTCATATGCCGCGAAGGACAGACCAGCCAGTATCCCGGAAACTCGATGACCTCGAACTCTATCGAGACCGGAACCAGAGAACCCGACACCAGGTCCTCGAATGCGATGGATGTGCTTTCCAGGACCACACCTGCACCGTCCTTCGCCAGTTGAACTGACATTGACGAACGGTCGAAACGATAGGGATACGTCATGCGGGCGCCCTGGATACCGTTGCACGGCAGCCAATAATCCCACCGGAAATAGGCCTTCACACTGTCGATCAACCGCGCATGGCGAAGCTGCTCCCGCGGATCCGGTGAGATCGCGCGCAGTTCGGCAAGATAGGAAGGCGAGCACATCGGCAGGATCAGATCGTTGACGACGCAATCCGAATAAAGGCCGGCCCAGCCGCCGTCGCCATAACGAAGATCGAGATCGATGACCTCCGTTTCGAAATCCGAGAAATTGGGCGTGGCGTCGACGCGCAAATTCCAGCTCGGATAGCCCTTGCTGAACTCGGCCAACCGCGGCGCCAGCCATTTCTCGCCGAAGGAAGGACTGACGCGCAGGCTAAGCTGGAAGCTTTCGCGCTGCCGCACAATGGCATTACGCACCTCGCGTATGGATTCGAAAGCCTGGGTCGTGGTCTGGAAGAGCCGCTCACCGTCGATCGTGAGCGAGAGATGGCGCTTTTCGCGCTGAAAAAGCCGCACCCCGAGTTGGTGTTCGAGCAGCCGCAGCTGCTGGCTAACCGCCGAAGGTGTCACCTGCAATTCCTGAGCGGCCTTTGCCACGCCGCCGAGCCGCGCGACTGCCTCGAAATGCGTCATCGAATTGAACTTGATGTCTGACCTCGTCCTCGTCAGTTAAGCTCAGCTACACAGAATGTTAAGAAACGAAAATTGAGCCGAATGTCAATCGGTCGCACAGTGGTCCCGGAAGGAGATACAGGATGGAGCCGAGTTCAACCCAAAGCTTGGGTAGCGCCGGCAACGTGCCGGGAGTTGGACAGGTATTGACCAGGAAGCCCCTGATCGAAGCTGCCAATATCGAGAAGAGTTATGACGCAACCCGTGTCCTGCGGGGTGTGAGTTTTCAGGTCCGGGCCGACGAAATCCACGCGCTCCTGGGCGGCAACGGCGCCGGCAAAAGCACTCTCATCCGCATCGTCACAGGGCTGACCTCACGCGAAGCCGGCGAGATTGGCTTCGCCTCGTCGGAGGCCGACCACAACAGCCCGATCATCGCGGTGGTGCATCAGGAGCTGGCGCTGTTGCCCGAGCTGTCCGGTCGCGGAAAACATCGGCATTGTGCATGCGAGGTCGGGCTGGTCGCAGATCAGCCGTCGCCGCACGCGCGAAACTGCGCTCGGAGCGCTCCAGCTGATCGACCCAGCGATCGGCGAAGCGATCATCGATAATGCCGGCACGCAAATTGTCCCTCCACGAAGGCCAGATCGTCCGGATCGCTCGTGCCCTTCCACCGGAGCCGAAGTGCTGCTTCTCGATCCCGGCGATCCGGTTGGGGAAACGCGCTGGCTGCAGGAGATCGCCAATAAGCGAGGCTTTCCCCATGGCATCGTCGGCTATGCCGACCTGTCCCAACCCGACGTCGGCGACCTCCTCGACCGCCACATGGAATATCCGAACTTCCGCGGCATGCGGCAGCCGATGAATTATCATCCCGACCCCGCCGAGACCTATCTGGCGCGGCCGGAGGTCAGTCGTACGCCCGAATGGCGGCGCGGCTTCCGGGAGCTGGCGAAGCGCGGGCTGAGCTTCGACCCGCAGCTCTACTATCCGCAGATGAGCGAGTTCCTCGAACTGGCGCGCGACTTTCCCGACGTGCAGATCATTCTCAATCACACCGGCATGCAGGTCGACGGCGCCGAGCATCGAGGAGGCGATCGCAGCCTTCGGCGTCGGCCGCTCGATGTTCGCGACGAACTTCCCCGTCGACAAGCTGTTCTCGAGCTTCGACGCCATTTTGAACGCCTTCAAGGAAATTACGATCGCCCACCCGCACGAGGAGCGGCTCGCGCTGTTCCATGACAACGCCGCCCGGTTCTACCGACTTTAGATCACCGGCAAACAGAAATAGCAGGAGAGTTCGACTTGTTGCTGAAGGGCAAGGCCGTGGTGATTTCGGGGGCCGCGGGCCCCCGGGGAATTGGCCGCTCCACGGCAGCGCTGATGGTACAGCACGGGGCTCGCGTTGCAATACTCGACCTCGATGACGGGCAAGCGCGTGATGCCGCTGCGTCGCTTGGACCCGACCATATCGGCCTTGCGTGCAACGTCGCGGACCTCGACGCCTGCAAGAGGGCGGCGGCGCAAGTGACAGAAACCTTGGGCAGGATCGATGTGCTCTGCAACAATGCGGGCGTCACGCAGCCGGTCAAGACGCTGGAGATCAGCGCGGCTGACTGGGACCGCATCCTCGATGTCAACCTACGCGGCGTGCTCCATCTCAGCCAGGCATTCATCCCGCACATGCGCGAAAATGGCGGCGGCTCGATCATCTGCATGTCGTCAGTTTCGGCCCAGCGCGGCGGCGGCATCTTCGGTGGCCCGCACTATTCGGCTGCCAAGGCGGGTGTTCTGGGGCTTGCCAAGGCCATGGCGCGCGAATTCGGTCCCGAAGGCATCCGCGTCAACTGCATCACACCGGGCCTGATCCAGACCGACATCACCGGCGGCAAACTGACCAACGCCATGCGCGCCGACATCATCAAGGGAATCCCGCTCAGCCGGCTGGGCGAGGCGCGCGACGTAGCCGGCGCCTATCTCTTCCTGGCTTCCGATCTGGCCAGCTACATCACCGGCGCCGTGATCGATGTCAACGGTGGGATGCTAATCCATGGCTGAGTGGACAACGGAGCTTGAGATGCCTCGCGCTGGCAGCAATGTCAGCCTGGCCGAACGAGCCTATCGTATCCGCCGACACGCCGTGCGGATGGGTCAAGTCCAGGGCCAAGGTTATGTCGGACAGGCGCTGGGTGTCGCCGACGTGCTTGCCGTCGCCTATTTCCATGCGCTTCGTTACCGGCCGGAGGACACGTTGTGGGAGGGACGCGACCGCTTCCTGCTGTCGATCGGACACTATGCGATCGCGCTCTACGCGGCTCTGATCGAAGCGGGCGTGCTGCCGGAGGAAGAGCTCGAAACCTATGGCAGCGATGAAAGCCGTATGCCGATGTCGGGCATGGCGCCATACACGCCCGGCATGGAGATCACCGGCGGCTCGCTCGGTCACGGCCTTGGCATTGCCGTTGGCATGTGCATGGGGCTGACGCGCAAGCGAAGCGACAGTTTCGTCTACAATCTTTTGTCCGACGGCGAGCTCGGTGAGGGCTCGACCTGGGAAGCCGCGATGTCGGCCGCCCACCACAAGCTCGACAATCTCATTGCCATTGTCGACTTCAACAATCAGCAGGCCGATGGTCCGTCGACGGCCATGCTCTCCTCCGAACCGGTGACCGACAAGTTCGAGGCGTTCGGCTGGCATGCGCAGCGCGTCGACGGCAACGACATCGAGGCGGTCCGCAAGGCCTTCGACATGGCGCGCGGCCTGAAGGAACCTCGTCCGCGTGTGATCGTTTGCGATACGCGCATGGCCAAGGGTGTGCCATTCCTGGAAACCCGCGACATCACGCATTTCATCCGCGTCGAACCGCACGAATGGACGTTAGCGCTCGAAGCTTTGGAAAAGGGACGTCCGCGTTGAGGTTGTCAAAGTTCGCGCCGCGCCACGCCGCCAATGCCGGTGAGCGCAAGACCACATCGGCGATGATCGCGTCGATCGCGCCCGATGGCGTACCGACACGCAATGCGCCGTTCGGGCACACACTGGCCAGACTGGCGCACCAGCGGCCCGGGATAGTTGGCCTGACGGCGGACCTCGCGAAATACACCGATCTCCATGTTTTCGCACAGGAGCATCCGGACCGCTTCTATCAGATGGGCATGGCGGAGCAGGTGCTGATGAGCGCCGCCGCCGGCTTGGCGCGGGAGGGTTTTACGCCTTTCGCCACCACCTACGCCGTCTTCGCATCGCGACGTGCCTACGATTTCATCTGCATGGCGATCGCCGAGGAGAAACTCAATGTGAAGATCGTCTGCGCCTTACCGGGGCTGACGACCGGCTACGGCCCCAGCCACCAGGCGACGGAGGACATCGCGATCTTCCGCGGGATGCCGAACCTGACGATCATCGACCCTTGCGACGCGCTCGACATCGAACAGGCCACGGAGGCGATCGCGGACTACAACGGGCCGGTCTACATGCGGCTTTCGCGCGGTAAGGTTCCTGTCGTGCTCGACGAAGACGACTATACATTTGAAATCGGCAAGGCGCGAATGCTGCGCGAGGGCGCGGACGTATTGTTCATTTCCAGCGGCCTGATGACCATGCGCGCGCTGGAGGCCGCGAAGGCGCTTGAAGCCGACAGGATCGGCTGCGCCGTTCTGCACGTTCCGACGATCAAACCTCTGGATACGGAGGCGATACTCGCTGCCGCGCGCCGTTCGGGACGGCTGGTGGTGGCGGCGGAGAACCACACCATCATTGGTGGCCTTGGCGAAGGCGTTGCCGCGCTGCTGATGCGCGAGAGAGTGACCCCAGTCTTTCGCCAGATCGCCCTGCCCGACGAGTTCCTCGACGCTGGCGCGCTGCCGACGCTTCACGATCGCTACGGGATCTCAACTTCCGAGCTCGTGCGCCGCGTCCGAATTTGGAGCGAATGAGAAGTAAGAGCTCTCCCCACACAACAGTTGAGTCATCGACCTTGACCTTGCCCCTCTTATCTAATCCGGTTTGAAGTTCGTTCTGGCCCATCGAGAGGACCAGGACATGAAACGTAGCCGCTTCTCTGAAGAGCAGATCATCGGAATTTTGAAGGAACATGAGGCCGGGGTATTGGTTGCCGATCTGTGCCGCAAGCACGGGGTCAGCGACGCCTCGATTTACAACTGGAAGGCCCGCTTCGGCGGGATGGATGTCTGCGAGGCTCGGCGACTGAAGGCTCTGGAGGACGAGAACACGCGGCTGAAGCGGCTTCTGGCCGACGCCATGCTCGACAATGCCGCGTTGAAGGATCTTGTGGGAAAGAAATGGTGACGCCCGCGGCCAAGCGGAAACCTTTCCAGCGACCAGATCGATCAACTTCAACGCCGACTGCAACGGACCAGGCGATCAAGGAAAGGTGCATCATGAAGCATTCGCGGAGCCGACAATAGCCGACGCCATTCTCGACCGGATCATCCACAACGCCCATCGCATCACCCTCGAAGGCGACAGCATGAGAAAGCAAAAAACACCGCCGCCCTTGACCGGCGCCGAAAACGGCGAAATCAATCGCAAATGACTTCAACCAGGCAACCGAGCGCCGACCCCATCCTGCTGTCCGCGAATTAGTGAAACTGCTGTCCGCGATTTAGCGGAACGACTGTCCCGTTTTTGCGAAATACGCACGTCCGACGCAGCTTGCGTTGACAGAGGCGGTTTCACGCGCAGTTGCAATAGCACTTCCGCCGGCCTATTTTTGTGGAGTTCAATTGTGGTTCGGCCAAGGGCGCTTTGGGCGCCGGACCGGCCCCGTGTAAACCTCATTAAAGAGAGACGAACCCTGCCATGGAAGAATTCTTATCGCGCATCGCCACTGGTGCCGGCATCGGCCCGGCTCTCGCAGAGAAGGCCGTTGGGTTAATGCTGGGTTTCCTGCAACGCCACGCGGCCGACGGTCCCGTTGCGCGCATGATCGCGGCCATTCCCGGAGCTTCGGAATTAGTGGCGAAGTATCATGGCAACGACCCAGAGGGCGGAGGCGGCCTCATGGGGCTCGGCCAGCAATTGATGAGTGATGGTCTCAGCATTCTAAAGATCGCCGCCATCGCCAACGAGACGATCGCCTTCGCCAAGGAACATGCCGGCGACGAACTCGTGGACGAGGTCCTCAATTCCGTTCCTGGCCTTCCCCAGTTCGTCTGATCAGCGGCAGCCGGGGGCGCATGACCTCGTGCGCCCGTGCCGGCCCGTCTGCGCAGGTAGGCATTCTCCGCCGAGCGCTCCGTACCGATCTCGCCAGACCACCAACCGCCGGGCACGCGAAGCGAGCGTTGGAGTACTTCATTCGTCTGTCCCAAAATCGACCGCAGGCGAACCGATGTGTATAACTTCCGGCGGTAAGGGTTTATCGTGAACGCTTTCGATGAAGCCCGCGAGATAAGCAAACGTATTGTATTTCTCAAGAACCAACCGCTTCGCCTCTTGTATTGCGCCGCGACGCTCCTTCCAGAGGTCCGAGTCGATGATTTCTTGAATTTTTTGGATTACGTTCTTGTCCTCTGGGTCAATCAGAACCATTGAGTCGGAAGGGAAGAACCTCGTGATTGCCGGGCTGCCGTAATAGATCGGCATTGTTTCAGCAACGAAGCAGTCCATAAGCTTCTCTGTAAAATAGTAATCAGCACGAGTATTCTCGAAAGCTATACTGTAACGGTACGGTGCGAGTGCGTCCCATTTATCTCCAATCAGCCGAAAACCTCGGCCGAACAGGTCAAAGTCGAGCTCCTCTCTCAGCCGTTCCAGAAACGCCAGCCGATATCGATGCCCTTTAAGCAGGGCGATGTTACTGGTAATCCATGAGAGCCGAAGCGGCTTGTCCACGACTTCGCTGACCAGAAGTTGGTCATATGTCTTTGTTACAGACCAAGACCGAGTGATAGGTGGAGACAAAACGAATCGGCGCTCTGCATTCTGCCGAGCAGCCAGCTCTGCGTCAGACGTCAGGACGATGGTATTTTTCCCCTGCCCTTCATGAAATGCGCGATGAGCTTTCGTCGGCGGTTCGCCGATTGCAAAAATTGTCCTGTTTGGACTCGCCTCGATATCAACAGGGAGCCCAAAAATAGAAGCAGAGTTAAAGACAATATGCCAATCGGGCGCGAAGGATGTCCTGCGTACAAAAGCGACATTGTTCCAGATTCCACTGCCCTTTGGAGTGAGATGGTGGATTGCATCATCCAAAACGCCCCAAGAATCCAGACATGTAGCAACAATGGGCGCCGGACGTTCCGTCAACAATTTGGTCGACAAAGCAGTTCCACCCCATTCACTTCCGTTGGACCGGGAGCAACTCGTGCATCGGGCGCAAGACCTCTCTGCACCTGAAATAGCTCGCGATCCTGATCGGTATCAAACACACGATTCTGTGCGACTTCGCGATTCTGTGCGACTTCGCGCCATTCGACAACTCATCTCTAAGACCGCGGGAATCCCTTCACTCGTGAAGGTACTCAATCGCCATTTCGGATTGCGGTAAGATTGGGGAGCATAAACCTTCCGGGACCCGCTGTCGAGGCAATTGTCGCTTTGCACCTAACCAGGTTCTTCCTCACTTTGTGTGGTGATCAGGCCGGTTGAGTGGCAGCATGCGTGCCCTCTAAAATATGGAAGTTGACTACATTCTTATTATTAATCGGGATATACGACCAGTTTAGAGGCGGCTCGCCTCTCACAGGCGACGTTTGCAGCGGCGACGGCAGATCGAGATATTGGCGGGTTGATGCCGGGGCTTTGTCCGAAATCTGTGGTCCGATTTCGGACGAAGTGACGGTCAAGATGTCCGAAATATGCTACGAATTTCGGACAAGCTTCATACACAAAGCGCCGCGGCTTTGCCCGACATCATCGATATCGTCATGCAGATGGGCGATGCCGACCTAGCCTCGTCCCCTCCCCTTCCAGCCATTGCCAATCCCAGCCTGCCTGCGCAGCTTGAGGCGCTCGCCGGCCGCGCGCGCGATTATATCGAGGCGGCGAGTTCGGCCAACACGCGCCGCGCCTACGCAGCCGACTGGAAGCATTTTTCGAGCTGGTGCCGGCGCCAAGGCATCGAGATGTTCCCGCCCGATCCTGAGGTCGTCGGGCTCTATATCGCCGCCTGCGCGTCAGGTACGGCCACTGGCGACAAAAAGCCCAACACCGTTTCAACCATCGAGCGCCGGCTTTCGTCGCTCTCCTGGAATTTTGCCCAGCGCGGCCAGCCGCTGGACCGCAAGGACCGGCATATCGCCACGGTGATGGCTGGCGTTCGCAACACCCACGCCTCCCCTCCCCGGCAGAAGGAAGCGATCCTGCCCGAGGATCTGATCGCATGTTCGAGACCCTCGATCGCGGCACGCTGCGTGGTCTGCGCGACCGCGCCATGCTGCTTTTGGGTTTCGCCGGCGGCCTTCGCCGATCCGAAATCGTGGGCCTCGACGTCGGCAGGGATCAGACCGAGGACGGCCGCGGCTGGGTCGAGATTTTTGCCGATAAGGGTCTGCTTGTCACATTGCGCGGCAAAACCGGCTGGCGCGAGGTCGAAATCGGCCGCGGCTCCTCCGACGTCACCTGCCCTGTGGTCGCTCTGCAGACCTGGCTAAGACTGGCGCGCATTGCGCACGGACCGCTGTTTCGGCGCGTTGCTGGTCAAGGCAGAGCCGTCGGTGCCGATCGCTTGAACGACCAGGAGGTCGCACGCCTGGTCAAGCGCACGGCGCTCGCCGCCGGCGTGCGCGGCGATCTGTCGGAGGGCGAACGGGCCAAGAAATTCGCCGGCCACTCACTGCGCGCCGGCCTCGCCTCGTCGGCCGAGGTCGACGAACGCTATGTGCAAAAACAGCTCGGCCATGCCTCCGCGGAGATGACGCGAAATTATCAGCGCCGGCGCGATCGTTTCCGCGTAAATCTCACCAAGGCGTCCGGGCTCTGATGCCCCCGTTTTGTCCGCTGGGATGAGGCGGTCAGTCAGATCTCAGGCGATAACAATTACCTCATCGAGCACAGCGAGCGCTGTGTCCAGACTATCGGCGGCCGACGCTTCGTAGTCAGGCATGATCATCAACTGCGTTATGGCACGGCCCACAAATTCCGGGTTTAGCTTTTCCAACCGATCCTTGGTCCGGGAGACCTGTTCCGGGAATGCGCGCAGATTGAAGCGAACAAATGACGAGGTCTCTTATCCCCGACACGAATAGCTCGCGATCTCATCGGGATTTCCCTTACCGCCATAGGCAGCTTGAGTGGGATAAGCGCAGATCGGCTGGTGCTTGCCGGGGAATGCCTTGCTGCCAGCCGCGAGAGAATCCGGAGCCTTGTCTTGGTTTATCCAGCCCTCGATGGCGGCCAAAGGATCAAAGTCGTCGAAGGCTTGGCCATCGCCGCAGTGGGTCATCCCCGGGATTATGAACATGCGCACGAAACGGCGAGTCGCTTCCAAATCGCCGCCGCTTGTGACCTCGACGACTTGCTTGTACCAGCGCACCAGATCGTTGGCTGAGAAGACCGGATCGGAAAGTCCCTGAAACAAGAGCAGCTTTCCACCGTGGGCAGCGAAGCTGGCGAGATACGTGCCGGTCGCATCATTGAGCTTGGCCGTATCCGCAACGCGTGCCGGATCCTTGTCGAAGTCGAACTTCAGGGGGTCAAAATTCGGCGCCGGGGGCGTCATGAAGTAGTATTGAAGCGAGCGGGCTCCCAGAACGATGTTATTTGCATCCGACTGGGAAGTGGGGGAATTGCCCAGCTTCCACATTCTCCAGTCCGCGCCCGCAACGCCCGTATCATATGGCCAATCGCTGTAAAGCTTTTCGCCATCGGAGCTTTCCGGACCCGCGAACGCGCGGCTCATGGACTGCACTTGACCAGCCGTGAGGCAGCTGTCCGTCTTATCGCCTTGGCAGGACAGGACCTTTGGGTCGAACCGGCACTGCTGCCAGGCGTTGATGACGCCATCCTCAATGCCATCGCGGGCATCACAGGCAGCGAGAACCGCCTTGGCGACGATGTTCAGATCCTGCTGGGAGAAGGCGCGGGATAGAATAGGATGGCCGGCCTCATCCTTGGGAGCGATGCTCATGTACTGGCGAGTATCCCAGGCTTCGGCAATGTTGGCGGCACTGAGACGAAAACCCGGGCTACCTGCAACAATGCCGTCGAACTCGAGCGGATATCGCTGAGCCGCTATCAACGCCTCACGACCGCCATTCGAGCATCCCATGAACACCGACTTTTTCGGAGCCGCCCCATAGAACTTGGCAATCACCTGCTTCGAGACCGAAGTGACTTTGCCAATGGAGGCGTACGCAAAATCAATGCGTGCGGCTTGATCGACCCCGAAAGCCGGATCGGGGCTTGGGTGCCCGCCATCCATGCTTACAACAGTGTAGCCGCGCAAGAGCCCGGGAGCCGCGGTCGAGTTCCGGCAAGGAATGGTCCCGACGGCCGGCGCCAGGAAGCCATCAACTGCGCCGCCGCCCTGGAAAAGGAACATGTCGTTCCAGGTCGTCGGAAGACGCACCTCAAACCGGGTGCCATATGATTGACCATCGACCCCCTGGCGTTTCCCGATAACACCTCGGACAAGGCAGTGCCCGCCCACTTTTACCGCCTGAGGCGAGGCGCCGGTGAATGCAGTGAAGGGATCTGCGGGGATCTCCTGCGGCTTTTGAAGGCTAGCCTCGGTAAAGATCACGCTTGGAATTTTGAGCTTGGCGATGGACCGGCACGCCTGATCCGACGCGTTTGCCGCCAGTGCAGGCGCACATACACATATGATCGCCAACATCAGTGCCAGCGTGCACCCGCGGTCCCGCAGCTTGAGCCCGTTAGCCAAGAACATACCCATCCTCCCTGGATGCGCCCGATAGCCCGAAAGCTGATCGCATTGGTAGCTAGTTGTGAGCTTTCACTAGGTTGTCCATCCGGTCCGAACCGGGAAAGCTGAGATTGTCGAAGCTTCAGTGACTCCAGGGGGACCGGATGAACATCCATAAGAATACCGGTCTGACGCCGCTCGGTCGAGAGCGGATTTTTTGCGCCTGGGCGCGCCGGCAGCACCTCGAGGTGTTGCCGCCTGATCCGCAGACCGTCGGCCTCTACATGTGCATCCAGAAAGGTTACAGGAGACAAGAAACCAAACTCTGTGGCGACGATCGAGCGCCGTCTCTCCTCCCTGGCGTGGAATTATACGCAGCGTGGCGAGCCGCTCGATCGAAAGGACCGCCATATCGCCACCGTGCCCGCCGGCATCCGTAACAGCCACGCAAAACCGTCTGTGCAGAATGAGGCCATACTTCCCAAAGACCTGATCGCCATGCTGGAGACGGTGCTCCGCAAGACCCATCAGGTCGCCCCAGGCCAGAGCAACCGGCTGGTCCCCGGGGAGGACGAAACGGTCGACCACTCCGCTTGTTCGACTTGTGTTCGGGCGACTATCCCGGCTTCTATGCATCGCGCTTCGGCGCGGCGAGCTTTGTCCAACGCGCCAAGCCTTTGAACCGAATCGCTGTAGACGGAAGTCGCGGCGAGCTTCGCGTTGTTGATCTGAGCATCGAACCAGGCGTCGTATCCGCGGTATCCACCCCATCGTCTGTCGCGCAATCTGTTGGCGAGCGCGTCCTCAGCCGTTCGATCGCGGCCGTCTTTGCCGCAAACTATTATATGGCGGCCGCCGATGCCATTCGGGCGCGCAATATCTCAGGGGTTGAAGGATCGTCGATCAGTTTTCCGATGTCTTGGCGGGCCGCGATGATCTGCACATGACCCTGCAAAGATTGCGCGTAGTAGGAAATACTGGTGCAACTGGTCACCCCAGGCGTCAGGATAATCGTAGAACCAATCGAACGAATGCACGCATCGCGGTTTGCCTACAGCACTGCTCTCCTGTCCCGATAGCGCAAATTCGCGGTTACCTCCGGCCACGAACAGTCGGACCAATTTTATTTGTAGGTTAGACCTTCGTCCTCGGCAAGATTGGCCAAGCGATGACTCGCTGCTGAATTGCCGGCCCGCGCGTGATGAGCGCGAAGGCGTCAGGTAGCCCCCGCCGTCAAGACTCAAGCCGCAACGCAATCAGGCGGGAGTGCCTTCCGCTAGGTGGGGATGGACTGGCCGCCGAAATCAGAAGCAGCAAGCCTGGAGCATAATGGAAGACCTCGACCATGTGAAGCAGGCCGTGAAGGGCGACCTAGCCTATTTGCAGCCACCTGCTCAAAGCCGCGACATGAAGCCAGCCGCCAGCCTGCTAGTCGACAGCAACCGTTCAGCTTGCTGCCGCCGACCGCTTGAAAACGATGGTCACCTTCGTCCCTTTGTTGGCGCTGGACTCGACAGCTAGCTGCGCCCTGGCGTTCTCGGTCAGCGATCGCGCGATCAGCGCGCCGAGCTTGCCTGGCTTGGGCCACACCTCGCCTTCCGGCAGGCCGATTCCGTCGTCCGCCACTATAACCCGGCAGCCGTCGCCATCGACGACGCTGTGCAGTGTTATCGTGCCGCCATCGCGGCCCCGGAACGCATGCTTTAGTGAATTGGTCAGCAATTCGTTTACGACCAGCCCGGCCGGCATGGCGACGTTTATTGACACCGGATATGTATCCACCTTCATATCCAGCCGGATTCCCTCGACCGCATGCGAGCTCATGACCGCGGACGCGATCTGGCTGAGATAGACGCCAAGGTCGACCTCCTCCTTCGGCTCGTCGGCCGTTAGCGTCTGGTAGAGGATCGCCAGAGCGTCGACGCGACCGGCGAGCCGCTCAAACCGTCTCCGGTCGGCCTCGGTCGCGTTGCGGCTTTCCAGCCGGATCAGCGCGGTGATCATCTGCAGGTTGTTCTTCACCCGGTGCTGCAGTTCGCGCAGCAGCGTGTCTTTCTCGCTGACACGCTCCTCCGCCGAGCGCTCATCTCCCGCCTCGCCATGGGCGGATACGTCGACCAGGGCCACCAGTCGGAAGCACACCTTGCCGTTGTCGTCTTCGATCACGTTCGAATAAACGTCGACGATCGCGGGTTTGTCCTCTCCGCGCTCCAGCTTGAAGGTGCCGACCAAATCGGTTCCCTCGACCACGGCCTCGGCAAGCGGCCTGTCCTTTTGCTGATGGAGGCCTTTGCCCAAAAGGGCTGCCCAGTTTGCTCGTGTGAGCCTGGCGGCTGTCAGGCCTGACAGTTTCTCGAATTCCGGATTGGCGTAGACCACGCGCTCTTCACCGGCAAGGTCCGAAACGGCTATGGCGATCGGCACCTGGTCGAGGAATTTCTTGAACTGTTCGCTTTCCAGTGCGGTTGCAAGGTCAGGTGTATCAAGTAACTGCTCGACCGCCTCAGCCTTCTCTGAATCCGATGTCATTTGCGCGCCTGTTCTGTGCGGATGATATCAACAATGCGGCGAGCCCGCCATCGCCAAAACTGGAGCTGCATCTCACGTTTCGCATCACGCATCTGACAACCAGCTCTGCATAGCGTAACGGCCGCACGTCTAGCATTGCGACCGGCCGAAGGAGAGCGGCAAGGATCGGCTACAATCCAGGTGCCTGGAATGTCGAAGCGACCGGTCAAGTGGGTACGCTGCGGAAGATCGATAGAGCAGGCATTCAGGGAGAATGAGTTCGCGTGCCGGCCTCGGCGATACGTGCCGACACTGTCAACCTCATGACCGCATGCGGGCTGAAAGAGCAGCGCTTCGCTCCAGCGGTAATTCAGGCCGCTAGCTGCCTAACTGCGGCAAGCCCATCGATCGTGTATGTTGAGACGCTATTGCCGATGCCTAAATATCGAACCCGTCATGGCAATCGTTGTGACGGGAAGCGCTCGCTTATGGGCTGTGCTGGAATGCGCATGAAGTATACGCCTGTGCGCCGCTTCGTTGATCTCTTGGCCTTCGAGGAAGTCGTCAATCTCATCGTATGTGAGACCGGCACGAGGTTCTCCAGGTCGGCGGTCGGGATCTTTTCAACAAGATCAGACGGAGCGCCCAGACACACTGCCAAGGCGCGAACTCTGCGCTTGTTCAGCCCGGAAAGAGGAAGAATGTCTGCGGCACCATCGCCGAACTTGGTGAAGAAGCCCATCAAGGCCTCGGCTGCTTCGAAGCGACTTCTGAAAAAGAAGTGTGGGTTTGCTCTCATACCCTTTGCTGAAAAATGTTGTCATAGAGCGCATGGAATGCCACGCGCTTCGAATCGGAGTAGCCATCCGGGAAGCCTGAAGCCCCTTTGAAGCGCATGTCCGGCAGCTATTCATAGCGTGGATGACTTTGATCGAAACAAACGATTTCATAACTCTTCGGAAATCTTGCATGGACAAAAGCACGTCCGCACCGGTCACCCATCCAAAGGAGAAAATCTTCCATGCGCCCTGACGTGCAGTGGAGGTCGTGCCGAGAAGTGAGTTGCAACTGGCCGATCATGTCGGCGGTTCGACGCTAGTCGTCCCCAATGTTCCTGAGCTGCGAAGTCTTGCAGGCGAGCCAGCTGCCCAGCGCGATTCTGCTTGTGGCGGGCTTTTTGCCGCAGGCAGTCCGCTCGTTTGGGCAGCGGATTGGAGACCCGGCCGGCAGCGCTACCATACAACATCAGCGCACTTTACATCTACGCGGTATTGCCGGGCTTCCAGTCGGTGCCATGTTTGGCCGACGAATGACGCGATACGGCCTCCTGCACAAGCGAAGGCGTTATCGGATGTGCGACCGGGAAGCAGGCGGACAGTGCAGCACATGTCAGTCGCCTGTGCGACGGTCTTTCGGGGAATGAAATCGGGCCAGTTCACGGCGCGGCATTATTCGTCAACAGCCGCCCCTTCGCAAGGATATAGGCAGCCCGCGTCACAAGTTCGTGCTGCAGATGAAAACGGCATCGCCGGCATGCAAGTCAGCAGCCGCTCAAGATTCGATGATCCAGCCAAGCTCTCGGCGTCATGGAACGGCAGGCGCCACGATCGAAGCATCTCATGTTGATTCAGGCGGACCCTTATGAGGCGTTCTTTGATGCCGGTGATGCCTGACAGGCGGTTGCAGCTGCAAGCGACAACGCGGCCTATTTAGTTGGAAACGGTCTGAGGCAGGCCAATTTGGCTTGCCCGTCACTATGTGGAGAAAGAAATGCTGTGTCTAGGAATTAGCGGCGGACTTGACCAAGTCCATGAAAACCGATTCGAGCTTCGGAACGCCTTTATGCACGATGGCGCCGCGGTGCTCGTCCGAGACGGACGGGTGATAGCAGCCGTCGAAGAGGAACGCCTCAATCGGATGAAACACTCCAACAAGCTCCCAATTCGTTCGATTCAATACTGTCTGTCAGCGGCGGGGGTTCAGCTCAACGACATTGATCGTGTCGCGCTCTACGCCAGCGAGCCCTATGCCAACGCCATGCTTGAAGGTATGTCCGCATCCCACCCGGACATTCTCTCCATTCCGTTGGATGCTAAAACGTTGGTGCAGGATCTGTTAACGCGTGAGTTCGGCACTAAGTTGGACAGTTCGCGTATTTCATTCGTAAGTCATCATCAGGCGCACGCCGTGAGCGCCTTTGCAATGTCGGGCTTCGAACAAAGTCTCATTCTAGCGATTGATGGCTCTGGTGATTTCCTATCGGGCCTCTTGGCGGTAGGGTCTGGCACAGAAATTACGCAACTCGAGGCTTTCCCCGAGAACAATTCTCTTGGGCTGTTTTATCTCGAGACGATCCGCTATCTCGGCTACGGCTTGTTCGACGAGTATAAGGTAATGGGACTCGCGCCCTACGGCGACCCCGCTCCCTATCGCGAGCTCTTCGAGCAGTTCTACGAGCTCTCCGCCAACGGCGGTGGCTACCGTGTTCACCTCGACCGCATCGGTCCGGCGTTGCTCCGCAATATCGAGGTCAGGCGAAAGGGAATGCCCTTCACCCAGCAGCATCGAGATGTGAGTGCGTCACTGCAGGAAGCGCTTGAGCGGATCGTGTTCCACATTCTCCGGCATCACCGTGAGGCCACCGGCATGAAGCGGTTGTGCCTGGCGGGGGGGGTGGCCCACAACTGCACGATGAACGGTAAGCTGCTGTATTCAGGGCTTTTCGAAGACATTTTCGTGCAACCCGCGTCTCACGACGCTGGCTGCGCATTGGGAGCTGCGCTGATAGTCTCTAACGAGATGGGCCGCCCCGCGCCGTGTGAGCGACTGCAGGAGGTCTATTGGGGTCCTGATCTCGGGAGCGAGCGCGCCGTGCAACAGGAACTGAATGCATGGGCCGGACATCTCGAGGTTGAACGCTCTGATGACGTGGCAAGCAGTGCAGCCGACTGGATCGCCAACGGCGCCGTGATCGGCTGGGTGCAGGGTCGTTCGGAGTTTGGGCCACGTGCGCTGGGCAACCGCAGCATTCTTGCCGACCCTCGGCCCGCCGCAAACAAGGACCGGATCAATGCGATGGTCAAGAAGCGCGAAGGCTATCGGCCCTTCGCGCCATCTGTGCTGGAGGAGGATGCGAGCGAATTTTTCGACCTCCCGGACGGTAGGCACGAATTTCCATTCATGAATTTCGTCGTTCGCGTGCGTGACTCAAAGCGCGCCTTGCTCGGTGCCATCACGCACGTCGACGGTACCGCTCGCCTGCAAACAGTATCGCGCAACGCCAATCCCGCGTACTGGGAGGTCATCAATGCGTTCAAGAAGCGCACAGGCACTCCAATTCTGCTCAATACGTCCTTTAACAACAATGCCGAACCGATCGTGGATTCGGTTGCAGACGCGATTGCCACCTTTCTGACGACAGAGCTGGATGGACTTGTGGTCGGGCCCTTCCTGGTAAAAAAGCGGGCTGCAACGCTGCAGGATTGGACTGCGCTTGCGGTTTCGTTGCCGCCCTATGTGTCCCTCCATCAAACCCGCGCTTACAAAGCGCCAGATCGTCGGGAGACTCACTGCGAGATCAGCACGACCCACTTCAGCAGTGACAGTGTACGAATTTCACACGACTTGTTTAATCTGCTGATGCGGATTGAGGGCGAAGCCGTGTTGGGAGATCTCCTCAATACAATTGCGCCGGATCAGGCTAAGCGTGAAGCTCTGATGGAGGGCCTGCGACGGCTGTGGGAGCAGCGCCTCGTTCGATTGCATCCCTCACAAGCTGCTCGCATGGATCAAGACTGGGATCAAACGCTGGACCAGCATAACAGGCTCTCAGCGTGATAGAGGTGCCGCTATCCAAGCTCGGCGAATAAAGGTGTTCATCGACGCCGCCGGGCCCCGACAACCCGGGCCGGGGGCCGCCTGTAAAAAACGGTTTTTTTTAGGCATAAAACTTTGGGGCCCCCCACACCCGCACAAAAAACCCCCGGGGGGGGCGGGTTTTT